>WFSM01000001.1 GCA_015485945.1 Candidatus Bipolaricaulota bacterium
ACCAAAGCACCTCAATCAAAGTTGATTTTAGCGATACCGATTCCCCTTTTCAATAGGGTTAGCCGATCCGCGTCCCCGGAGGGACATCCTTATCCGGAGATAAGAGGGATATTATATCCCCTTTCGCCGCAAGGAGCATGCATTCGGATTTGACCCCCTTGAGCTTGACCGGAACAAGGTTTGCCACCACCGCGACCTTCTTCCCGATGAGCGCATTCGCCGGATAGTTGGTCCGCAACCCGCCGACGCTCGTGCGTAGCTCGCCCCCGATGTCGATTGTGAGCTTGTACAGGCGATCCGTTCCCGGAATCGGGACTGCGGCCCGGATCTCCCCCACGCGCAGATCGAGCTTCTCAAACTCCGCGAGCGGCACCTTGTCGGCGCTGGTTTCCAGTTCCTTAACGCGCCCGCGTATCGTGTCAATATCAATCCGCTCGAGCAGAACGCGTGTGGTTGTAACCTCTCTCCCAGCGTCCGGAGCGAATATCTCCTCCCATGTCGGTGCCGCGATGCCCATCGCTGCGAGAACCCGGGTAGCGAACTTGGGCACGAACGGGTGGAGCATAAGCGCCATTCCTTTAACCAGATGAAACGTGCTCCCCACCGCGCGGGCGTCCCCCGTCTCCCACGGCGCTGTTCGTTGAAAATACTCATTTCCGAACACCGCCAACGCCGTTGCTGTCCGCACGGCGTGGGAAAGTGAGCCAGCCTCAAACGCGTGCGCATAAGCACGCGCCGCTTGATCCAGCCGCGCCTCAACCTCGGGATCGAGCGGAACATCGGGAACAACGCGGTCATAGCGGGTCTGCACAAACGACAGCACGCGGTTGATGAGGTTGGCGACGTTGGAAATCAGCACTCCGTTTACCGCCTTGCCCAGTTCCTCGTACGAAAAGTTGACGTCGCGTCCCTCCGGGCGGTTGTATAACAGGTAAAACCGCCAGTACTCGGCATCCATCACGTTGAGGGCGTCATCGCAGTACAGTCCCACCCCGCGTGATTTGGAAAACGACTGTCCCTCAGCCCAGTTTAAGTATTCAGTTGCCGCGATCTGATCCGGGAGGTGATACCCCTGCCCCGAGGCGATCAACTGGCCGGGGAAGATCAGGGTATGGAACGGGATGTTGTCCTTGCCGATCGTGTAGATCTGATGGACGTTGTCCCCGAACCAGAACTCTTTCCACCGTTCGTCGCCGTTAAAGTGCTCGATCACCGCTGACACGTAACCAAGCGCTGCCTCGCCCCACACGTAGATCACCTTTCCCTCCGCACCGGCAAACGGGGCCGGGATTCCCCACGCGATATCGCGCGTCATCGCCCGCGGGCGCAGTCCGTCAGCGATCATCTGCTCGGTGAACAGCTTTACGTTCCCCTGGAAGTTACGCGACTGCACGTACTCCTCCAGTTTAGGAGAGAGTTTGGCCAAATCGAGGTACCAGTGCTTGGTGGGGCGGAACTCGATGTCGCTCTTGCCGCAGAAGCTGCACACCGGGTTGATCAGCTCTTCTGGTTCGAGAATCGCCCCGCACGCATCGCATTGATTGCCCAGTGCATGGGGATAGCCGCAATGTGGGCACGTTCCGGTGATGAACCGATCGGCGAGGAAAATCTTGCAATTGCGGCAGTAAGCGCGCTTCTCCACTCGGGTGACAATGTACCCGTTGCGCTCCATCTGGAGGTAAATCTCCTGGACAAACCGCTTGTGGACCGGTGATTCGGTGATTGTATAGTTATCAAACTCGATCCCGAACCCATTGATTACATCCACGATCTTCTCGTGGTTACGTTGGGCAAGCTCAGCGGGGGAGATCCCGAGTTGATGCGCCTCGTACTCAATGCGTGTCCCGTGTGCATCGCTACCTGACACGTATAACACATCCCGCCCGCGCATCCGCCAGTAGCGGGTGAACACGTCCCCCGAAAGCAGGGACGACACCAGGTTCCCAAGGTGAGGAACCCCTGACGCATACGGCCACGCACTGCACACAAGGACGCGCTTGTTATCCAACTTTCCAACCCCATCTGAATTAATGTCGGGATTATACCCGTCCGTTCATCTGCTGCCAACGCGGTTGCCACTGGTTCCGATTCCGGGTAATCTCGGTCTGCAATGACGAACAAGATCGAAGTTAGTGTGAAGGCGTTCGGGGGATTGCGGACTCACATCAATCAATTCCCGCTGCGGATCAAGCTTTCCGCTGGGGCAAGCCTCCATGATCTTCTTGCTGCAGTTGCGACCCTTACCCCTCAACTCCACTCCAAGATCACCGCCGGTCTGGCCGATGGTTATATCAATATTCTGGTCGATGGGCGCAACGTCCGCTTCCTTGCCGGGCTCGATACCGAACTTCAGGATGGGACGAACGTGGCGTTTATCCCGCCGGTGGGGGGAGGATGAGAAACAGGGCGCGGTGTCACCCGCGCCCTGCGGTTAGCTCGTGAGGGTTGTTGATCGCGTGTCAACCTTCCTGCTGCTTGTTCCCGCACCCGTGTCGCCCGCGTCCGGATTGTCCATGGCCGTAGCGGCCCTGTCCGTAGTGCTCCCGCTCAGTCGGTCCTTGTCCGGCATGCCCGTTCCCACGACCGTTCCGAAGCTGCGGGGCAATTGTCTGCATCTGCTCTAGGGTGAGGGTGCCGCCGTTCTGCGCTGCTGCCTGAAACATTGGCAGGTGCGCTTCGAGCGACGCCCGCCGCAGGTTCTCGAACACGCGCGCTACGTTTGGATACTCATCCGCCGGGATCTGCGCGAGGAGGCGATCGTACATCTTGACGTTCGCGTTCTCCCCATCGGCCCACGCGGTAGCCGCCGCTTCCAGACTATCCGGCGCGGTGACTTTCCCAATGTACGGGTTCTCGCTCGGGTAGTCGATCCCGTACCGATCGAGCTGTCGCTCCAGTGCTTCGATGTGGCGCGCCTCGGCATTCTGGATGGTCACGTACGGTTCAACATCCCCGTACTTGTCGATTACCGCGGCGTACATCGCGTACGCTGCGTACTCCCCCTCCGGGCCGGTGAGCGCTTCCAGCAGCGCCGCCTTTACCTGCGGAGTCGCTGTCGCCGTTCCCGCACTTTTGTTGTTCCAGCTGTTCCCTTGCGCAAAGACTATCCCAAACGCAAGGAGACTCCCTATCAATACCAATGTGATCGTTCTCTTAGTGAACCTTGTCATGGTTCTCCTCCTTCAAAAAATTTGATGGTTTTATTCTGCCGGGGAGATGTGAGAGAGTTGTGAACGGACTATCGGCAACCCGTCCGCTTGGGTAACGGGCAATTCTGTTATGGAAAAATGCGGATAGTTCGGTTAGGATAAGGCATCCAGCTACACCAGCGGCCGTGTGCCGCACATCATACAAAGGGGTGATCTTGATGAGTCCTAACCGGCCCCCGACGAATTATCTCGGAGAAGAGTACCAGCGCTTGGTGGACGAACATCTAACGTGGGAACCGAAGGAACTCCAGGGGCCAAGCGGGCCGACATGCAAAATGGAAGGGCGGGAAGTGATCATGCTTGCCGCCAACAATTACCTTGGGCTGTCCACTCATCCCAAGGTGGTGGAGGCGATGATCGCAGCGACTCGCAAGTACGGGGCGGGAGCGGGAAGCGACCGGTCAATTGCCGGGGATATGGACCTACATGAGGAGCTCGACCGTCGCCTCGCCAAGTTCAAGCGCGCTCCGGCGTCCCTCACTTATCAGACCGGGTTCATGGCCAACGAGGGATTGATCCCCCAACTCGCCGGCCGCGGCGATCTGTTCATCTCCGACGAGCTGAACCACGGCTCAATCATCGACGGAATCCGCATCTCGCACGCCGATCGCATGATCTACCGTCACAAGGACATGGAAGACCTCGCCCGGGTGATGGACGAGGCCGAGAAACACGATCCGACGTATAATCACATTTGGATCATCACCGACGGGGTGTTCTCGATGGACGGTGACCTCGCACCGCTTTCCGAAATCGCGGCGATCGCCCGTGAGCACGGTGCCGGAGTGTACGTTGACGATGCCCACGGCGAGGGGGTGCTGGGCGAGAATGGGCGCGGGATCGTGAGCCATTTCGGCCTCACCCACGAAGATGTCCACGTTGAAATGGGGACATTCTCCAAGGCGTTTGGGGTGATCGGTGGGCACGTGTCTGGGAGCGAGGCGCTGCGCAAGTACGCGCTCAATAAGTCGAGAAGTTGGCTGTTGAGCGGGGCTGTTCCCCCGGGGGTGGCGGCGGCGTGCATCGCGGCAATCGACGTGCTCGAAACCGAGCCGCAGTGGCTCGAATCCCTGTGGAACAACCGCAACTATTTCCTCGCCAAGGCGCAGGATCTCGGGTTCGATACCGGGAGCACCGAGACTCCGATCATTCCGCTGATGTGCGGAGAGAGCAAAACGGCGAAAGCACTTGCCGACTTTGTGTGGGGAAAGGGTGTCTACGTCCTGCCGATTGTCTACCCGATGGTAGCGCGGGATAAAGCGCGCATTCGGGTGCAGATCTCAGCACGGCACACCAAGGATCAACTCGATCAAGCGATCGCTGCGTTCAAGGAAGGCGGCGAAAAGCTTGGCTTGATTTAACGGGAGGACGCGTGAAGAACAAGCTTGTCACTGATCAGGCACCAGCAGCAGTGGGGCCGTACTCGCAGGGGATCACGGCGGGAGGGTTCGTTTTCGTCTCCGGGCAACTTCCGCTGACCGCGAGCGGCGAACTCATTACCAGCGATATCAAAGCGGCGGCGCGGCAGGCACTTTCCAACGTGCGCGCCGTGCTGAAAACCGCCGGAGCCGGGATGGACGATGTCGTCAAGGCAACGGTGTACCTCGCGGACATTGCGGACTTCACTGCGGTGAACGAAGTATATGCCGAGTTCTTTACCGCGCCGTACCCGGCGCGAGCTGCATTCGCGGTAAAGGATCTTCCCACGGGGGCGCCGATTGAGATTGAGGTGATCGCGGTACGATGACATTCTTCGATACCCACTGCGACACCGTGATGAAGGTCCTCGATGGTAAGCTTAACTTTATCACTGGGGAGGGAGATGGCCATGTCTCCCTCCCTGGCATGCTTGCCGCTGGTTCCTGTGCACAGGTGTTTGCGTGTTTCGTCCTGAGCGCGCGCAATCCTGGGAATGAGCAGGCCCGCGCTGACGCGATGATCACGGCGATAAACGCGATGGTGGCAGGCAGTGACGGGAAGATGAAAATAGTCCACACCGCAGCCGAGTTGGCGGCGGCGTGCCCTACCGGGCCGATTGGAGCGATCATCGGCTTGGAAGGGGCTGATCCGCTGGAGGGAAACCCGGAGAACCTGCGGCATTTTTACGATCTTGGCGTACGCAACATTATCCCGGCGTGGCAGGACAACCCGTTTTCCGGGACGGCGTTCGGCACGAACACCCCACTTACCGCTGCGGGGATCGAGCTCATTGAGCTTGCTGAGGAGCTGTGGGTAATGGTGGATGTCTCCCATCTGTCGGACGCTGCATTCGCGAGTGTGCTCGAGGTTGCGACCCGACCGTTCATCGCCAGCCATTCCAACTGCCGCGCCCTGTGTCCGACTCTGCGCAATCTAACCGACGGTCAAATTCGGGCGCTCGCCGATCGCGGTGGCGTGATGGGGATCAACCTGTCGCCCGCATTTCTCGATCCGGAGTACTACGCACAGGCATTTCCGCGCTGGCAACGCAGCCGTGAGGCATCCGTTACTGATGAGGAGAAAGACCGCCTCCATGCGGAAGTCGATGCCCTCCCATTGCCGTCGATGGAATGGATCGCCCGGCACGTTAGTCACGCAATTGCGGTCGGTGGGGAGGATGTGATCGGACTTGGCGGCGACTTGGACGGAATTGCCGCCACCCCGATCGGGATCGCCGGGATCGCTGACTACGTGAAAATTCCGGATCTGTTGCTGCAAGCGGGACTGAACGCGCGGCAAGTGGAGAAGGTATGCTATCGCAATTTTCGCCGCGTGTTCACGGACGTGTTACCAAACTAGCTGATCCAGGCGAACACGGCGAGGGCAATCCACGCACCGCTGCAGATTAATGCGAGCAGAGTGAGGAACAGGTGGACCGGGGCACAGGCACCTCGTCTGAACCGGGCAGTATCTGTCTGCCATTCCTTTCCCCGCCATGCTCCCGCTACGGTGACGATCTCATCGCCGGTGCGCAGGCGGGCCAAACCACGATAAAGTTCCGCTCCGGCGAATTGTCCCTCAATGCCGCGCAACAGAGTCTCAAAGTAGATGAGTTCATGGGCGGCACGGCTTTGGGCGAACGCCCACAGTATCGAGATCAGCACGCCGATTCCGGCGAGGACGGTGATGAAGTACCTCCCGGACCCGGCGGTGTAGGAAAAGAACACAAACGCCAGCGGAAAGACAAGCAGGCAGTCCGCCACGAGGAATCCTACGACGATAGCCCAGTACTCACGGGCCTTTCCCACTGCGGCGGTGGTGACAGCTTGATAGATGCGCAACCATTCTTCGAGTTCCATAGTTACTCATTAGAATAGGGAACACGCATTCACTGAAAAGGCTTTATTTCCCAGATATCGTGGACAATCGTCCCCATGTTGTCCGCACTTGTTTCATTGCGCCGATATATGGTAATGTCACCACAGAGGCAATCGGTTATCGGGGGGCGGAGATGATTAAACAAATTCTTGATGATCTTGCCAACAGTGTTATTGAGCATTCCCCTTACCGGCGCGCCGTGGTAGCATTTTACGCGCGCCCGATTGCTCCAGCTCCCGATTCCACCACTCATGTTATCGATTACGCTGCTCGTGGACTCACCCCGGACGAGGAGCGGACAATTCGCTTGTTCATCGCTGGTGGTGGTGTGGTCCGGGGGGAGAAGTACAACCCGGTGTTCCGGGTCAGTAACTCGTACTACCTCCCAGCCGGAAGTGTTCCGTACTCCGTTACACCGCGTATCCCGAGCCGGCGCCGGTTCATCAACCCGCACGGATGGCATGCTGATGATCTTCTCCTTATTCCGTGCTTGACCAATGATCACATCATCGGACAGATCTCGGTCGACGACCCTCGTAA
>WFSM01000002.1 GCA_015485945.1 Candidatus Bipolaricaulota bacterium
CAACGCCCATGCTGTTTGGGACGGAGTTGACGGGCCACGGCCACGCCAGTCGGGATCGTAATAGCCTTCGATTCGCTCTCCCCACCCGCCGTCGTCGTTTTGATGCGCGAGTAGCCACTCCACCGCCCGACGGACGTAGGGAGCATTCATGTCTTCTCCGATCGCGGCCAGCGCCGGCAAGACCGCTCCGATTCCGTAAGTCAAGTTCACCCCCCAGCGCCCGAACCACGCTCCATCCGGATCTTGCTCGCGCTCGATGTACGCAATCGCGCGGTCGATCGGTGCGAACCCCTTTTTGTACCCAAGTCGGCCAAAGAGTTCAACGATGTGCGCAGTGACGTCTACTGACGGGGGATCGATCACCTCCCCGAAGTCGGCGAACGGAATCTCACGCAGGAACGTCTTGGTGTTGTTGCGATCAAACGCACCCCAACCGCCGTTCTTGCTCTGCATCCCAATGAGCCATTCGAGCCCGCGTGCCATCGCCCGCCGCTTGTCGGTTGTGGGCAGGGCGAGATCATTAAGCGCGATCAGCACGATCGCGGTGTCATCGGTGTCAGGATAGATGTCGTTGGCGAACTCAAACGCCCATCCGCCGGGGCGCGCTTTCGCGCGTACCCGCCAGTCTCCGTCCACGAAAATCTGCTCGTGCAACAACCAGTCACCGGCCTTGACAAGGGCAGGATGGTCGGATGCCAGCCCAGCGTCCTGCAGGGCAATGGCGGCGAGGGCAGTGTCCCACACGGGCGACAAACACGACTGGAGGTGGAATGTGTCCCGGTCTTCAATCGCAAATCCGGTTTCACCATAGAATCCGGATAATCCCCGCCGCATCACGGGGTGATCGAGCGGGTAGCCGAGTGCCTTGAGTGCAATTAACGAGTACACCCACGGAGGTTGGATCCCGCCCCACGATCCGTCTGCTTCTTGACGGGCGACGATCCATCGTTCCGCCCGGCGGATTGCGGCCCGCCGCCCCAGTTTTATCGGCACCCGGTCATAACCCCGCAATAGCTTGTCCAACAGTCGAAATCCCTTGGACCACGGTGAGTTTTTCGTCACCGGGATGCGCAGGTCGACGTTTGCTTTGCCGTTTACGTAAAGCTCTTCAATGTGGGCGTATTTCGGCAGTGGAAATACTGGCTGTAGCGTCTGGATAATTGTCATCGGCACGACCGTTCCCCGTGCCCAGCACGCGAAGTCGTAAATGCTCACTGGGAACCAATGCGGAAGGAAGATCACCTCGGGGGGCATCATCGGGGTGCCACGCCAGTCCCACTCTCCGAGGATGGCAAGCCAAATTTTGGTGAATATCCGCGCCTTCTCCACCCCGCCGGTTTTCAGGATAAACGCGCGTGCTGCGCGCATTGGATGGGAATCAGGATCGATTCCGGCAAGCTTCAGTGCCAGATACGCCTCGATCGTTGTTGACAGGTCACCCGGACCGTCGTACCAGATCGCCCACGTGCCGTCGTCCCGCTGCTGGGACAGGATGTAATTCGCGATCTTGCGCCATTCGTCGCGGTTCACGGCACCGAGAATATGGGTCAAAAACAGGTGTTCGGCGGTGATCGTCACGTTCGATTCTAGCTCGCCCCACCAGTAGCCATCATCGTACTGCAGGGAGAGGAGCCGGGCCACACCCTGATCGATTGCCTGATCAAGCTCTGTCCTGATCTCGACCTCAGTCATCACCCACCTCCGCGGCGAGCGCGCGCACAGCAGTGATCATCGCATCGGCGAGGTGGTCCTCGGGAACGTTGCGCTGCGCGATCTCGCCGCGCACGTAAATCGTCCCCACGTGTGCCCCGCCGACAAGGCCGACGTCGGCCTCGCTCGCCTCGCCAACCCCGTTTACAACACATCCCATCATCGCCACGGTAATAGGGGCCGATACATCCACGAGCGCTGCCTGTACGGCCGTTGCCACCTTGAGCAGGTCGATCTCAGTGCGGCCGCACGTCGGGCAGACGCGGTACGTGATTCCACGCGTCCGCAGCCCGAGTGCACGCAAAATTGCGTAGGCAACGCGTACTTCCTCCACCGGATCGCCAGTGAGGGAGACACGCATGGTGTCGCCAATGCCCTCATCGAGCAGGATCCCCAGCCCGACCGCGGACCGGATCGCACCCTCCCACGGGGTGCCGGCTTCAGTGATGCCGACGTGGAGGGGATAATCAACTTCGTGCACGATCATGTGATAGGCGGTGAGCGTCATCGGAACATCGGTTGCCTTGAGCGAGATCACGATGTCGCGGAAGTCGTGCTCCTCCAGAATACGCACCTCGCGGAGTGCGCTTTGTACCATTCCTTCCGCCGTTGCCTCGCCGTGCGGTCCGCGGAACTCGGGGGCAAGCGATCCCGAGTTCGCGCCGACGCGTATCGGGATGCCGGCGGCTTTTGCCGCTTCCACCACCGCTCCGATCTTGTCCGGATCGGTGATGTTGCCCGGGTTGAGGCGCAGTTTGTCGACTCCGGCGGCGATTGCGGCGAGGGCAAGGCGATGGCTGAAGTGGATATCGGCTACGAGCGGAATGGAGATTCGTTGCTTGATCTCAGGTAACGCCGCTGCCGCCTGTTGATCGGGAACGGCAACGCGCACGATCTCGCAGCCAGCGGCGTGGAGGCGGTTAATCTGGGCGACGGTCGCGTCGACGTCGCGGGTGTCGGTGTTGGTCATCGATTGCACCGTCACCGGCGCTCCCCCTCCGATCATAACTCCACCGACGTGCACCGCTCTCCGTGTCATTTTGCACCTCCAAATTCCTGTGTCACGATTTCAATCCCAGCTCCGAGTGCCTTCCCGGCATCACGGGCGGCGCGTCCGACCCGAATTGCAGCACCGGGGCGCCGGATTGCGTCCCACCCGGTGCGCAGCGGCAGATCCGCATCGGCCGGGTCGAGGACAGACTTCACAGCGAGGAATGGGATCTCTCGCGTCTGTGCCCATGCGGCGAGGACGCCGGCTTCCATCTCCACCCCCACCGCTCCGGTGTCGACGTGCAGGCTGGCCTTGTCCGCGCGGGTGGCGATAACCCGCGGCGCGGTGACAATCGGGCCGGGACGATACGCGACTCCACCGCGGTCGAGCGCGGCCTGAGCCCGTTTCAGCAGCGCGGGTGCAATCCGGATCGTTTGGCCACGGTGGATAATCTCCGTCGCCAAGATGAGGTCCCCCGGTTTCAGGCTCGGATCGAGGCCGCCGCAGAATCCGGCCGACACCAGCAAGTTGACCGGCGTGTCCACGGCGACGGCATGCTCAAATCCCGTTGGGGCACCGGGCCGCACCCGCACCACCCGCATCGCTGGTGTCGTTCGAATCCACGCCGTTTCACTGCGAAAACACGCCACGACAATGATCATCTCCCTTTGCGGGCGAGGGTAAGGAGGTCACGTGGACGCGAGAATGCTTCGAGGATAGTTGCCCCTTCGAATCCGGAGTGCATCATGCAGTTTGTGCACCGTCGGTCCTTCCCCGGCCCGTATTTCTCCCACAATTTAGGATCCAGTAGCTCGGTTATGTCATCCACATGCTCGTCGGCAAGGATGTAGCACGGTTTGCGCCAGCCGCGCACGGTGTACGTTGGGGTTGTCCACGCCGCGCACGGGTAAGTCCGTTCGCCGCGCAGGAAATCGAGATACAGCGGGTTGTTGTAGAACGGGAAGTTATTGCTCGCGTCGAGCACCTTGCGGAATACCTTGATCGATTCCTGGCGCTCGAGAAACAGCTCGCGGTCGGAGACCTCTTTGTACGCGTAGCCGGGCGAGATCATCAATCCTTCCACTCCGAGTTCAGTGAGGGTGGAAAACAGCTTGTACAGGTCATCCACGTCCGAACCGTGGAATACGGTGGTGTTTGTATTCACGCGGAATCCGTGGTTGAGCGCGTCTTTAAGCCCTGCCATCGCCGCATCATATGTCCCTTCGTGCTGCGTTACGTAATCGTGGATCTTTTTCGTGCCATCAAGATGGACGACGAACGAGAAATACTCGCTTGGTTTGAACAAATCAAGCTTTTCCTGGAGAAGGAGCCCGTTTGTACACAGGTACACAAACCGCTTCTCGGCGATGATTGCGTCCACGATCTCCTTAATCTGCGGATGTAGAAGCGGCTCACCGCCGGCGATGGACACGATTGGAGCGCCGGATGCGTGTACTGCGTCCATTGACTGCTCCACCGACAGCCGCTGGCTCATAAAATTCGTGTACTCCTTAACCCGTCCGCACCCAAGACAGCGCAAGTTGCACGCTTCGAGCGGTTCGAGCATCGTGACGAACGGAAACAGTTTCCTCCCCTTCGCCTTCTGCGCAACGATGTACCGCGCCATTGCCAGATCCAATTTGAGTGGTCGTTTCATTTTTGTCTCCTCGCTAAATAGTCGATTAATTCCGTCATTCGTCCCGCATCGTCCGCGTTGAACCCGAGCTGGGCGACCGCATCACGCGCTTGATTTAGGTAAGCAACGGCCATTTGTTCACTTGCTTCCCGCACTCCCAGTCGTTCCAGCACTTCCACTACTGCGGTGACGTCAGCAGCGGTTAACTGGTGTTGGTTGTAGGCGGACAGAAGTCGGTCCCGATCCGATCCAGTCGCGCGCGTGAGCCCGATCACTACCGGCAGGGATTTTTTCTTGCGACGGATATCGGAACCGTGCGGCTTTCCGGTGATGGCGTCGTTTCCCCAGATGCCAAGGATATCGTCGCGGATCTGGAATGCTCGTCCGAGTGCCGCACCCAGCGCGGTCAGCCCGGCGCGGGTGTCGGAATCGGCTTCCGCAACAATACCGCCGAGGTCGAACGCGCACCGGATGAGGGCACCGGTCTTCTTGTCGATCATCTCGAGATACTCGTCCACTGCAGCTTCTCGCGTCTCGTAGGTGAGGTCGAGCGCCTGCCCCGCGATCATTTCCGCTGTTGCGGACACGAGAGCGGCGGCGAGCCGCGGGTCGGCAGCGATTGCCTCCCGGATGGCGATTGTCTCCATTAGGTCGCCGGCGTTGATACCTTGCGCCGTTCCGTACAGCTTCCAAACCGTCGGCCGTCCGCGCCGGACGGAGTCGCCGTCCTGGATATCGTCGTGGATCAACGAGAAGTTATGGATCAGCTCAAGTGCCACCGCGGCGGGAAGAGCGCGGGCGGTATCAGTCCCGAGAGCAGCAGCGGTGAATAAAACAAGGCTGGGACGCAGCAATTTTCCAAGGCGATCGGCCGGCGTACCGTGCTCATCAGCGAGGCCGACGTGGTAGCGCAGCACGGGGTAAAGCGGGGAATCGCCCGCTAGCGCTCGGGACAGTCCGGAAGCAATCAGTGCCCGGTACTCGGTAAGAATGCGCGGAATGGCCATCATGCCTCCGGGGAAAACCGGACTACGCCTAGTTTTTCCGCGATCTCCACTAGCTCAGCCGCGGTGTGCGCTCCCAGCTTGTGCATCAAGCGGGCACGATGGTTGCGTACCGTATGCAGGCTACGCGACATGATCTCCGCGATCTCTGTATTCCGTTTTCCTTCTGCGATTAACTGCAATACCTCCCGTTCGCGTTCGGTGAGGTCGGGGACGTCCCCCGGGTTCCATTCCGGGACGCCGTGCGGAAAGTACAAGTCCCCGGCGGCGACGGCGGCGATCGCGGCGAGGAGCTGATCCGGGGCTTCATCCTTGAGCACGTATCCCCACGCGCCGGCGTGTCGTGCTTGGCTTACGTATCCTTTGTCCGCATACATTGACAGGATGATCACCCGTGTGTGTGGCGAGAGGCGGGCGATGCGCCGTATTGCGTCGATCCCGTTCAGCAACGGCATCGACACATCGACGAGTGCGATGTCGGGCCGGACCCGCCGCACTACTCGCAGTAACTCACGCCCGTCCGCGGCCTCAGCGGCGATCTCGATCCACTCCGGGTCAAACAGCGCCTTCATTCCCGCACGCACCAGCGTGTGGTCGTCCCCCAATACCACCCGTACAGTCATTATGCCGTTAGTTTAGATCAATCGAGCGGGTAGCGGAATAGGGGAAATGTATCAATTGTGGGGAACAAGTTCGAGCCGCTTGGCGTGAGCAATGAGCCCGGCGCGCGTGTGTACCCCGAGTTTTCCCATCAGGTGCTCACAGTAGTTGGCGACTGTCTTCGCACTGATATCCAGGATCGCTGCGATCTCCGCGTCTTCTTTCCCACGGCGGAGCAGCGCCATGATCTCCCGTTCACGTTCAGTGAGGTGCTCCTCCGGCGGGGCGGGACTGCCCGCGCGCGCGCGCGCGATTGCGGCGTACAGATCTTCTGGCGGTGCTGCCTTGGACACAAGCCCACATGCGCCGTGGTCGATCGCCGCACGTGCGTATTCCGGTTCGTCGTACATCGATATAACGATGATTTTTGTGGTCGGAGATATAGTCCGGAGTTGGGGAATGATGGACAGTCCGTCCTGATCCGGGAGCGAGAGATCGAGCAACAGGATGTCGGGGCGCGTCGTGCGCACCAGGGCGATCGCACCGGCGGCGTTGGCAGCGGTTCCCACCACTGTGTAGTGCGGCGATTGTTCGAGCAGCCGGGACAGCCCGGCGCGGACCAGGGCGTGGTCGTCAACGATCGCGATCGTGGTCTGTGGCATACGGAACCTCCAATTTTACTTGTGTCCCCGCTCCGGGAGCCGACGTGATTGTCATCCTTCCGCCGATTCCCTCGATCCGTTCCTTGATGCCTCGCAA
>WFSM01000003.1 GCA_015485945.1 Candidatus Bipolaricaulota bacterium
AACTGCGCAGCGTATCGCTGGGAATGGTGGGAAGAATTGCGCGTCAGGCGTTGCAGGGAGTGTACTTCGACATTGCCTTTCTGGGCGCGAATGGAATCTCGCTGGAGCACGGGTTCACGATTCCATCGTTGGAAGAAGCAGAAACAGCGAGTGAGGTGGTACGCCACGCCCGTCGCACAATCATCCTCGCCGACCACACGAAATTTGGTGTGGTCACTCACAGTCAGATTACGGACATCACTGGTGTTGACGTGATTGTGACCGACAACGGTCTGTCCGATCGCTTTCGTGTTGAGTTCGAAAATCTCGATGTGGAGCTCCACATCGTGTAATGAGGAGGTGATCGCCCCGACGAGTATACAAACGAGCATGTCGGAGAGAAAGTTAAATTGATCACTGTAAAAGGAGGTTTTGCAATGAAAAAGGTGTTAGTCGCGGGCTTAGCACTAGTTTTGCTGGTCACAATGACCACGGGACTGGCGTTGGCCGACAAAGTGCAGATTACTTGGTGGCACGCGATGAGTGGTCCACGTTTGGACGTAGTGAATTCGATAGTTGCTGGATTCAATGCCAGTCATCCCACTATTGAACTGAAAGCGCTCTATACTGGAACCTATCCAGAGACATTGACAAAATTCATCGCTGCGTATCGATCCCATAATGCGCCTAATATTGTGCAAGTTTATGAAGTCGGTACACAAACAATGCTTGATAGCCATGCCGTTACTCCGGTGTATCAAATTCCAGGAATGCTTGGAGAAACTTGGGACTGGGCGCAGTACGTAATCCCTATCACACACTACTACTCGACCGCAGGCAATCTATGGTCAATGCCATTCAATTCTTCCACGGCTATCCTTTACTACAATAAGGACCTATTTGCTAAGGCAGGACTGGATCCAAACAAACCACCGACAACCTGGAAAGAAGTGGAGGCATACGGACAGAAGCTACTGGCAAGCGGTGTGACCAAACACGTGCTGTCGTTCGGGTGGCCGGGATGGATCTTCGAGCAGATGTTTGCCTACCACAATCAGCTGTTCGCGAACAACAACAATGGTCGTACCGGGTTGGCGACACAGGTTCTATTCAATGGCGCCTTCGGGCAGATGGTCCTCAGCACATGGACCCGGTTGGCTAAGGAAGGAATCTTCCTGTACGGTGGCCCAGAGTACTCGGCCAACCAGGCGTTCGAAGCTGGACAAATAGCAATGCTCATCCAATCCACATCCTCACTAGCGGGAATTGAGCAGGGGTCCCAATTCAAAGTTGGGACGGGGTTCCTGCCACGGTTCGAAGGGTATCCACGGGGCAATTCGGTCATCGGTGGTGGAAGCTTGTGGATAACCAAGGGGCAGAGCAAGGCCCAGCTCGAGGCAGTATGGGAGTTCCTGAAGTACCTGGCGCAGACAGACGTCGCGGTGCAATGGCATAAGGGAACCGGGTATTTCCCGACGGTCAATTCCGCAGTCCAAGAACTGCTCACCGAAGGTTGGTTCAGTAAGGATCAAAACTATCTGACTGCCTTTCTTCAAATCCTTTCTGGGCGGCGTGACACTCCTGCCGCTACCGGCGTCCGCCTCGGGCCATTCGTACAGATCCGTGAGCTGGAACGCACCGCAATTGAACAGGCCGTATCAGGAACCATGAGTCCAAAAGCGGCATTAGATGCCGCGGCACAAAAAGCGAACGAATTACTGCAACAGTACAAGCAAGTTAACGGCTAATGGTATGCGGGGGACGGGATAACACCCGTTCCCCGCACAATTTGACTAACTGACTCCGTAAGGAGTGGTAAATGCAGGAAGAGCGATTCCCGGGACATCCATTTCTTCCATATCTGCTGATCCTTCCATCGGTTGCTGTTATCGTGATTTTTCTTGTGGTTCCGTTTATCCAGAGTGCGCGTGGGTCATTTTTCATGACTTCCGCATTCGGAACACGTACTATTTACGTGGGCCTGCGTAACTACATTGCATTGTTTCACTCATCGTACTACCTGCACAGTGTGCTGACAACGCTTATCTTTGCCGGATTTGTCATTATTATTGGTCTCGCTATATCCCTTGCCATTGGACTACTTCTAAATCAAAAGATAAGGTGGCAAGGTTTCTATCAGGTTGCGTTAATCTGGACGTACGCGCTATCTCCGGCGGTGGCGGGGACAATCTGGGCGTTGATGTTTGCGCCGGCAACTGGCATTGTCCCATTTGTTGTTGCCAGGCTGTTTGGGGGGTATGTTCTCAATTGGATGACTGATGGGCAGGTCGCGTTGCTAGTCGTTTCTGCTGCAGCTACATGGAAGATGCTAGGTTATAACATTATATTCTTTCTCGCTGGACTCCAGAACATTCCTAAAGAACTCCTTGAGGCGGCACGGGTGGATGGAGCTGGCCCATGGCGAGTATTTTGGAAGATTACGTTTCCTATGCTCTCTCCAACTACAACTTTTCTGCTGTTCGTGAATATGCTGTACGCCTTTTTCCAAGTGTTTGGACTGATCGACATCATGACTCAAGGCGGACCGGGGAACGCCACGAACATACTCGTATACAAACTGTATCGTGATGCGTTTATCTACATGAACTCAGGATCAGCTGATGCCCAATCAGTAATCATTTTCATTGTAATTGCAGCGGCTGCCGTCGTGCAATTGCGAGTTGCCACGAGAAAGGCCGTTTATGCACGGTGAGGTATAAAACTATGACCAGGAAAACACGAAATAAGGTGTTAACACACACCATTCTTATAACGCTTGTACTTATCATCGCCTTCCCAGTGATCTATGCGCTAATTACGAGTACGTTAAGCTTCAAGCAAACATACGCCTACCCGCCCCAGCTCATTCCAGGGACCCAGTTATGGCAGAATATTGTAGCAGCGTGGAATCGCGCAAGCCTCGGGCGCTTGTTCCTCAACAGCTCACTTATTTCTATTGTGGTGGCAATCGTCAAGATTGTGCTATCCCTAATGGCCGCGTTTGCGTACACCCACTTCCGATTTCGCGGACGCTCGCTGCTGTTTCCCATGACCATGGTTACCCAGATGCTCCCGCTTCCAGTGCGGATTCTGCCGACGTATCAATTGATGGCCGATTTTCACTGGATTAATTCTTATTATGCGCTCATGTTCCCGTTCTTCGCCAGCACGACGGGAATCCTCCTGTTCCGCCAGTTCTTTATGACCGTTCCACGTGACCTGTCAGATGCGGCTCGAGTTGATGGTACGTCTCCGATGCGGTATTTCTTTCAAATTCTTATCCCGATCTCTAAGACTAATATTGCAGCGCTGTTCGTAATCGAGTTCATTTTTATGTGGAGTCAGTACCTGTGGCCGTTGATTATCACCACCACAAAAAATATGCGGGTCATCCAAATTGGCATCAAGATGTTGCTAGCGAGTGAACAGCAAGTCCCAGAGTGGAATGTAATCATGGCTGGTGCGATTATTGCAATGCTGCCCCCACTTGTTGTGCTGGTCCTGCTGCGAAAAAGCTTTGCCCAAGGGATTGCAATGCAGTCGGAGAAATAAATGGGAATCCTTCATAGCGAAATAAAGGGGCGGCCCAGTGCTGATCAGGACAAGATTGTGATCGGCCACCGCGGTGCCGCCGGGTATCTCCCCGAACACACTATAGCCGGATACGCGCTCGGGTATGCCTTGAAGGCGGACTACCTCGAACCGGACCTCGTCATGACTAAAGACGAAGTTCTGATTTGTCTCCACGATATCTACCTCGAGTCGACAACGGACGTCGAACAGGTCTTCCCCGGTCGCCATCGTGACGACGGCCATTGGTACGCGATCGACTTCACCCGTAGTGAGATCAAGGAGCTTGCCGTGCACGAGCGCTGCAGATCGGACGGGACGCCGTACTTCCCCAGCCGCTTTCCGGTGGGAGAATCGCACTTTGCGGTGCCTACGTTTGCCGAAATGATCGCGCTCGTCCAGGGATTGAATGAGAGCACCGGGAGAAACGTCGGCATCTATCCCGAGTTGAAGCGACCTGCTTGGCACGCGCAAGCGGGGCATCCGCTGGAAAAGGAGCTGCTTGACGTGCTGCGCGCGTATGGCTACTTCGAACCAGAGGCGCGGATCTACGTCCAGTGTTTCGCGCCCGATACGCTGCATGAGCTACACCGGATGGAACCTGAACTCCCGCTGATTCAGCTCATCAGCGAAAGCCAATCCTCCGCCTGGATGTGGACGGAGAAGGGACTGGACACGATCGCCGTGTACGCCGCCGGAATCGGACCGGCGAAAGTGATCATCGAAGCCGACCCGACCGTTGTCAACCGGGCACACGCATGCGGATTGGTAGTGCATCCGTACACGTTCCGGCGCGATCAACTACCCGATAAATATCCGCGCTTCCGAGCGGAGCTGGAGCAGTTTTATTTTGAGTACGGCGTTGACGGGCTGTTCACCGATTTCCCCGATGTCGCTGCTGCTGTGCTCGCAGAGCGAAGAAAAGGAGTGTGATGGCGGTAAAAATTGCGGGATACCTTCTCGACCTCGATGGGACGGTTTACTTGGGAGAGCGGCTGATTCCGGGGGCCGACCGAGCGATTGAAACGCTGCGGACACGCGGACGCCGGATCGTCTTTTTATCCAATAAACCATTACAGGCACGGCGTGACTACGCGGCCAAGCTTACCCACCTCGGGGTTCCGGCCAGCGAAAATGACGTCATCAATTCCTCTTATGTCCTCGCCCGCTATTTATCACACCACGCCCCTGGAGCGACAGTGTACGCAATCGGGGAGCCGCCACTCCTCGCTGAGCTTCGCGCTGCTGGCTTCGCCATCTCCGAGGACCCGAAAAAGATCGAGTACGTAATCGCCGCGTTCGACCGCACATTTGATTACCGCAAGTTAAACATAGCGTTTCAGGCGCTGCGCCGCGGAGCGCGGTTCATCGCGACCAATCCCGACCGCACCTGCCCGGTTGACGATGGGGAAATCCCGGATGCCGCTGGGGTGATCGCCGCCCTCGAAGCAACGACAGGGAGAAAAGTAGAGACAGTGGTGGGCAAACCATCCCATCACACGGTCGAAGTCGCACTGGAGCGGCTCGGGCTACCGGCCGATGCCTGCGCCATGGTCGGAGACCGGTTGGAAACAGACATTGTAATGGGAAGGGGCGCCGGCCTCACCGCGATCCTCACCCTCACCGGGGTAACTCCGCGAGATGCCGTATCTACCGCGTCCGTAATGCCGGATCACGTAATCGAGAGCATCACTGTACTTCCCGATCTCGATGAAAAACTGAACACCTGAGGAGGTGTCGATGACCGATAAGACGGTTTATCTTCCAGTAGAAACCCTGACACGATTCATGCGTGACGTATTTGTCCACCTTGGGGTCCCGGAGGCAGACGCGGCAATCTGCACCGAGGTCTTGATTACCTCGGACTTGCGCGGAATCGAGTCGCACGGGGTTGGACGACTTAAGATGTACTACGATCGAATCAAGCAGGGAATTCTATCGCCGGTCACAACTATCGAAGTGGTAACGGACACCCCAACAACGGCGGTGTTCGACGGCCACGACGGGATGGGACATGTAATCGGACGGCAGGCGATGGAAACGGCAATTAAAAAGGCAAAAGATTACGGTCTCGGGGCGGTGGCGGTGCGCAACTCGTCTCACTTCGGGATCGATGGGTACTACACGCTCATGGCGGTCAACGCCGGACAGATTGGGCTGTCATTCACTAACGCCCGCCCGTCCGTTGCCCCCACGTTTGGGGTGGCCCCAATGCTTGGCACCAACCCGATCGCATTTGGCGCGCCGACCGACGAGGAATTTCCGTTCCTGTACGATGCAGCTACCTCAATCTCCCAACGCGGAAAGATCGAGGTCCTCGCCCGCGCTGAGAAGGAAACTCCGGCGGGGTGGGTGATCGACCGTAATGGGGACCTGGCCACCGATACTAACGCCATCCTGGACGGGATTCCAAAGAAGCTCTATGCCCTCCTCCCGCTCGGCGGCCGCGGCGAGACGTTCGGTGGGCACAAGGGATACGATTTGGCGACGATGGTGGAAATTCTGTCCGCGGCGCTCGCCGGGGCGGCGTTCCTCGACGGCGTAAGCGGGTTCGACGCCGATGGGAACCCACGTCCGCACCGGCTTGGACATTTCTTTATGGCGATCGACATCGAGCACTTCATCCCACTTGACGAGTTCAAGCGGATCACCGGCGAGATTCTTCGCGCATTGCGAAACTCGGAACGGGCGCCGGGCGCGGATCGCATCTACACCGCCGGCGAGAAGGAGTGGGAGGTGGAAAAGCGAATACGGGCGCACGGAGTTCCAATCAATCGTAACCTCCAGAAAAACCTGAAGGTAATGCAGATCGACCTCGGCCTTACCGATTACGACTTCCCGTTTTAAGTTGTCCTATTGACCATGCGCGGGCTAGTTGCTACAATATTTAGCAAAGAAATGAAATAAATCGAAAGGAGATCGCAAGTGAAGTACGTCGGAGCGATCGACTTAGGGACCACTGGAGTGCGGTTTGTCGTATTCGGGAACGATGGTCACCCAATCGGGGCAGCGTATCGCGAGCTTCCCCTGAGCTTCCCACACCCGGGGTGGGTGGAACAGGATCCCGCGGAACTAGTGACGGCAACAATCGCGGTAATGCGGAAAGTGCTCGATGAAACCAGGATTGACGCCACTGCACTTGCCGGAATCGGCATCACCAACCAGCGCGAAACCACGATCGTGTGGAACAAGCAAACCGGGGAACCGGTCTATCCCGCGATTGTGTGGCAGGATCGGCGCACGGCAGGCCGCTGCGCCCAACTTCGTGACGCGGGATGGATCACCGCTCGCACCGGCCTCCCAATCGACCCGTACTTCTCCGCCACTAAGCTGGAGTGGATCTTAAATGAGCACCCGCAGTTCCGCGCCCGGGCAGCCGCGGGCGAACTGCTGTTCGGCACCCCGGATGCGTGGCTCATCTGGAACCTGACCGGAGTGCACGCTACCGACACGACGAACGCATCCCGCACACTGTTATTCGATATTGAGCATCGCATCTGGGACGATGGACTCTGTCGATTCTTTTCGATCCCGTGCGAATGTCTACCCGAAGTGCGTCCGAGCATCTCCGTATTCGCACCGCTGAAACCCGAGATCATCGGAGAACCGGTGCCGGTTGCCGGCGTTCTCGGGGATCAACAGGCAGCCCTGATCGGACAGGGCGGGTTTGACCGTGGCGCCGCCAAGATTACATGGGGGACAGGAGCGTTTCTTCTTCTCAACACTGGTGACCGCCCAATTGCGAGCACACACGGGTTGCTCACAACAATCGCCTACACCACTGCCGACAACGCGAAATACGCGCTTGAAGGGGCGGCGTTTATCGCCGGAGCAGCGATCCAATGGCTGCGAGATGGGTTGGGATTGATCGCCACCGCTGCTGAAACCGCGGCCGTCGCCCGGACAATTGACTCTACCGACGGCGTGTACCTTGTCCCTGCGTTCGCCGGGCTGGGAGCACCACATTGGGATCCGACCGCGCGCGGAACGATCGTTGGCCTCACCCGCGGGACCACGCGAGCACACGTCGTACGGGCAGCGTTGGAAGGAATCGCCTACGAAACGCACGACCTCATCCGTGCGATGGAAGAAGACGCCGGCACCCGGATCGCAGAGCTGCGGGTCGACGGCGGAGCAGCGCAAAATGACTTCCTCTGCCAGTTCCAGTCCGACATCCTCGGGATTCCGATTGTGCGTCCCCAAAATACGGAGACAACCGCGCGGGGAGTGGGGTTCGCCGCCGGCATGGCAACCGGGATATGGGACAGTCCTGCCGCCGTGATGAAGCTCCCGTGGGACGTGGAACGGTTTATCCCCCGCATAGATGCGTCCACCCGCGCCCGCCTCGTCTTGGGGTGGGAACGAGCGGTCGAACGCGCGAAAGGATGGGCAAAATGAGAATCGGGGTGATCGGAGCCGGCGTGGTAGGTGCTCTCATCGCCCGCGAACTGTGTCGCTACGAGGTTGAAGTACACCTGTTCGAGCGCGCAGCGGACGTCGCGTTTGGGGTGACCAAAGCGAACTCCGGTGTGATCCACGGCTGTTTCCACGAGGGTCCGGGGACGGCACGTGCCCGATTCTGCGTCGAAGGTAGCGCCATGTACGCAACCCTCGCTGCGGAGCTCGACTTCCCGTTCCGGCGGATCGGGGCACACGTTATCGCATTCACCCCGGTGGACGAACAGACATTAGCGCAACTCCGTGATCAGGGGGAGGAAATCGGGGTTCCCGGGTTGACGATAATCAGCGGCGAGGAACTGCGGGCTCGCGAGCCGCATGTATCCCCCCAGGCGCGCGCGGCGCTGTGGTCACCGACAGTGGGAATTGTGGAACCGTGGGATGTGGCGATCGCCGCGGTGGAGAACGCCCGTGACAACGGGCTTTTACTCCATTTGAATACCGAAGTGACTGCGATCGACGTGATCGGCGGACGCGTGCGTGCGGTAACAACCACGCGGGGAACGTTTCCCGTTGATGCGGTAGTGAACGCCGCCGGGCTGTATGCGGATCAGGTGGCGCGGATGGTGGGGTTATCCGCGCCGGTTCTCCATCCCCGCCGCGGGGAATACCTCCTGCTCGACAAACCGGCGGGGAAAATGGCGAACTCCGTTTTGTTCCCGGCACCGACTGACAACTCCAAGGGAATCCTCGTCCTACCCACAATCGACGGCAACCTCCTTCTCGGCCCAACCGCTGATGATCTTCCCGCATTCACTCCCGACGCTGTCGCCACGACGACATCGGGGCTAACCGCAGCGATCGCCGGGGCACAGCGCCTTGTACCGAAGATCGATCCGCGCCTGACGATCAAGACGTTTGCCGGTGTGCGGCCGGAGCCCATCACCGGGGAATTCACCGTCGGCCCCACCAATGTACGCGGGTTCTATCAGGCAGCGGGAATGCGTTCACCCGGACTAACCGCGGCGCCGGCGATCGCGCGCTATCTTGCGCAAGAACTGACACACGCGATAAACGTTCCAAAGAAAGCTGCGTTTAACCCAAAGCGTACGGCAATTCCACGGTTCTCCGCTCTTTCTCCGCACGACCGTTCCACCCTAATCGACGCCGACCCACGTTACGGGCGGATCGTCTGTCGCTGCAATGAGGTAACCGAAGGAGAAATCGTTGCGGCTATCCGCCGCGGTGCCCGCACCCTCGACGGGATCAAGTTTCGCACTCGTGCCGGGTTCGGCCGCTGCCAAGGTGGCTTCTGCACCGCTCGCATCGTTGCGATCCTCGCCCGCGAGCTCGGGGTGCCGCCCGAGGAAGTCAGGGTACGCGGCAATGACGATCGGATCATCGTTGGGAGAGTGCGGCCGTGACCATCTATCGCACCGACGTGCTCGTGATCGGAGGCGGGGCGGCCGGGCTCGCCGCCGCAACCGCCGCGGCGAACGCGGGGCGGGAAACGCTGCTGATCGAGCGGGAAGACGCACCGGGAGGAGTGCTCGAACAGTGTATTCATCCCGGGTTTGGAGTGCATCGCTACAACGAGGAACTCACCGGCCCGGAGTTTGCCATCCGGTTGATGCAAGAACTGGAGAACAGCGGGGCGCGAGTTCTCACACGCAGGAGCGTTCTTGCCATCGATCCACGCACGGGCGCTGTAAACACAGTGGGGCCGGAGGGGCTGCGGACGATCAAGCCGCGAGCGATCGTGTTCGCCACCGGGGCACGCGAACGCCCATTCGGAGCGCTCCGCATCCCGGGCCCACGGCCGACGGGAATCTTCACCGCCGGACTCGCACAAAAGCTCGTCAACTTGTACAACCTCCTCCCCGGTCGGCGTGCACTCATCCTCGGTTCCGGCGACATCGGCCTGATCATGGCGCGGCGGCTGTACCTGGAAGGGGTGGAAGTGGTGGGAGTGCTAGAACTAAAACCGTTCCCGGGCGGACTAACGCGGAACGTCGTTCAGTGTCTGGACGACTACGGGATTCCCCTTCATCTGTCCCGCACTGTAACCGCGGTCCATGGCGCGGGGCGTCTCACCGGCGTCACCACAGCGCAGGTTGATGACAATGGCCGGCCGCTCCCGGGAACGGAACGAGAGTTTGCGGTCGACACGCTGATTCTATCGGTGGGACTCATCCCGGAAGCGGAGCTGATCAACCAATTTGTCGCAATCGATCCAATCAACCGCGGCCCACGCGTGGACTCCAAATGGCAGACCGACATTCCATGGCTGTTTGCTGCGGGCAACAGCGTGGCGGTGTTTGACCTCGTTGACGTCGTCGCCGGTGCCGGCGAAGCGGCAGGCCTATTTGCGGCTCGGTTTGCCGGTGGCGAGAGCAATGCGGTCAACAAAATCCCGCTCGTCCGGGGGCAAAACGTGCTTCACCTTGTTCCCACCGCACTCGACCCCGCCGTTGCCACCGTCGTCCATCTGCGCGTCCCCCATCCAATGGCGAAGGCACAGGTTCGGATCGGAAATGGGCTTGTATCGCGACGGGTTATTGGCGCGCGCCCGGCGGAGATGGTGGAGGTGGAGATCCCGCGGGAGGCGATGGCC
>WFSM01000004.1 GCA_015485945.1 Candidatus Bipolaricaulota bacterium
CTCATCTTCGGTCAGCATCCGCACCCCGAGGGCGCGGGCGCGGTCGGCCTTGGAGCCCGGATTCTCACCGACGATGACATAGTCGGTGTTGCGCGACACCGATGATGACACCGTCGCCCCAAGACGCTTCACGCGGTTGTCCGCTTCGGCGCGGGTCATTGTGGCAAGCGTCCCGGTGAACACGAACCTCTTCCCGGCGAGGGCGTCCGATTTCGTCCCCGCGCCCGCGGCGATCCGCACCCCAGCCGCCCGCAGGGCCGCGATCAGCCGCTTGTTCTCCGGGTTGCTGAAGAAATCGACGATCGCCTGCGCGGTCGCCGGGCCGATGTCCGGAACTGCGAGGAGCTCGTCCACGGACGCCGCCATGAGCCGATCCAGGCTGCCGAAGTGATCGGCGAGGACCTCGGCGGTGTGCTCCCCCACCTCGGGGATCCCGAGGGCGAACAGGAACTTGGGCGGCGTGATCTCCTTGCTCCGCTCGATCGCGGCGATGAGGTTCTCTGCCGACTTCTCTCCCATCCGTTCGAGCCCGGCGAGCGTCTCCTTGTCCAATCGGAAGGTATCGCTCACCGCCCGTACGATCCCATTATCGACCAATTGATCCACGAGCTTGGTCCCAATCCCGTCGATGTCGAACCCGCCCTTGGACACGAAATGGAGGATCGACTCCTTGATCCGCGCCGGGCAGGAGATGTTCGGACAACGGTGTGCCACCTCGTCCGGCAACCGCACCACCACACTCCCGCATACCGGGCAGCGCTCCGGCATCCGAAACTCGCGCTCGGTCCCGGTGCGTCGCTCCGGCAGCGGACTGACGACCTCGGGGATCACGTCCCCGGCCCGTTGCACGACTACGGTGTCGCCGATGCGGATGTCCTTGCGCCTAACCTCGTCCTCGTTGTGTAATGTGGCACGGGAGATCTCCACCCCGCGCACCCGCACCGGCTCGAGGACCGCCACCGGGGTGAGGACACCGGTCCGTCCGACCTGAACGATGATGTCATTCACCTTCGTGATCCCCTGTTCGGCCGGGAACTTCCCGGCGATCGCCCATCGCGGGCTCCGCGCGAGCTCCCCAAGGACCCCGCGGGAGGCGAAGTCGTTCACCTTCACCACCACCCCGTCGGCCTCGTACGGGAGCTCCTCGCGGGTCTCCCGCATCCGTTCGTAGAACGCGACCGCCTCCTCGATCCCGTGGCACACCTGATAGAGTGGGTTCGCCCTGATTCCCAGCTTAGGCAGGATTTCCAACAACTCCTTCTGCGATCGAATCTCAATCCCCGTGACACGGCCGATGTCATACCCGAAGAATTTGAGCGGGCGGGACGCGGTCACCCGGGGGTCAAGCTGGCGCAGCGATCCGGCGGCGAGGTTGCGCGGGTTGGCGAACAGCGGCAGGCCTTGAGCCTCTCGTTCCCGGTTCAGCCGGATGAAATCGGCCTTGTCGATGTATACCTCACCCCGCGCCTCAAACAGCGGCGGGATGCGGCTGTTCAGCTTACGTAGCCGCAGCGGAATGCTGTTGATCGTGCGCAAATTGGCGGTAACGTCCTCACCCACGATCCCATCGCCGCGGGTGGAACCCTGGACGAATACCCCGTCGCGGTACACGAGTTCAACCGACAGGCCATCGAGCTTTGGCTCAGCAACGTAGGTGACGGTGTCGACCCCGAGGATCTTGCGCACCCGCTGGTCGAACTCGCGCAGCTCATCGGCGCTGAATGCGTTCGCCAAACTGCGCATCGGGATCGCGTGCGTCACAGTGGCAAATCCCTCCGCCGGCGGTGCGCCGACCCGCTGCGTCGGCGAGTCCGGGGTGACAAGCTCGGGGTGCTGCGCCTCGAGCTCCTGCAACCGGCGAAACAGGGCGTCGTACTCGGCGTCGGTTACCTCCGGCTGATCGAGCACGTAGTACCGGTAGTTGTGATATCGGATCTTCTCCCGCAGGTCCTCGATTTCAGCACGTACGTCATTCATACCCAAAAGAGTGGCCCCAACCGTCGGGTTTGTCAACCCTGTCAGCGCTTGAGGGCGTCTCGGACTAAGGAAGCACTTCGACCGGGACGAGGACCACCTTGCCCTCACCGTACACGATCCAGAAATCATACGTGCCCGGCGGGAGTTCCGAGGTGTCGATTCCCAACCAATAGATGTCGTGCGAGTAGCGACTGGAGAACGAGTACGGGATCATGCTCCCGCCGCCACCGGCCGCTGCTGCCACTCCGGGACGGGTGACCCGGATCCACGGCCAGCCTTCCTTCCGCACTCCACGTGACAGGTTGAGCCCGACCTCGAGCCGGGCCCCGGGACGTGTCTTCACCGGCGGTATATCGGCGTGCTTGAGCGCAGTGTCCAGCAACGCTGAATTGGCGAGATCCGCAGTGGCGATGAGCGGACGCCCGTTAGCATCGAGCCCGTAGGTGATGATCCCCATGTTGGTGGTCCAGTTATCCGGGGTATCGGGTTTGAGCGGGTCCACCCGTTCCATCGACGCATGGATCGTCGCATCACCCGCGGGCCAACCGGTGCGCGGCTCCGCGGAAGCATTGGCGGTATCGACAACTTCACCCTGGCCGTTTACGAGCTGGATCACGTCGCCGTCAGGATCGAACCCCAACCGATGCACCGCCGCGGTGTCATACACCAGGTTCGCCTTGATATTGCTCACCGTTTTGTCGCTCAACCGCTCGAGCAGGAAGTAACCGGTGCGATCGCGATTGATCTCTCCCACTACCTGCCATGAGATGCTATCGTCCGGGCGCTTGACGAACTTGATGATCCCTTGCTCCTTGGTCGCGGCGGATGCGCACGCTGACACGGGCGCAGGCATAATCGTGCCGGATAGGGGCACCGTCTTCCACTGATAGTCCTCAGGGGTTATCGGGTTCTTCTTGCGCCACCGCAACGTCCACCCGGTCAAATCCACTGGGATTGTGCCCAAGTTGCGCAATTCGACCCACTGATCCTGTGCACTGGCCGCTGTTCCCGACCACGCGACTTCGTTTATGATGACTTTACCCTCGCACGGCTGTGCCACCGCTCCACCTCCACCGGCCACTGCTCCCACGGTAAGATCCACGCTGGCGGAGTTATTGGTGGTGTTCGAGTCGGGTTGGTCGCCGGTGACGGAAGCGACGTTGGTGATGGTCGTACCCGCGGTGCCCGCATTCACCGTGGCGGTAATCGTCAATGTGGCGCTGGCACCGGCAGCGAGGTTACCCACCGCCCACGCACCAGTAGCGGGGGCATATCCCGCGGACGCCGAGACGTACGTAACACCAGTGGGAAGAACGTCGGTGACAGTCACTCCGGTTGCATCCGCCGGACCATTGTTCGTCACAGTGATTGTAAACGTCACTTGATCGCCCGCGGTGGGCGCAGAATTATCCACGGTTTTTGTAACCCCGAGGTCGGCATTGCTAGCAGGAACGGTTACGCTCACCGTCGCCACGTTGGACTTCAACCCATCGTTGTCATCCACAGTGTAGGTGAACGTATCAACCCCACTGAATCCCGGATCCGGATGATAGGTGATCGTGCCGCTGGGATCGATGATCGTTGA
>WFSM01000005.1 GCA_015485945.1 Candidatus Bipolaricaulota bacterium
ATCCACATCCCAGTACCGCTGCATTGTCACGTGCTCTTAAGATAAGCTGCGGCAGCGCTGGATTTCTCAAGGAGGCGCATCCCAAACTGCGCCCGGTGGAGAGTTTGGTTGCGGGGGTGTTTGTGGCCGGAGCTGGTCAGGCGCCGAAGGATATTCCCGAGTCGGTCGCCCAGGGAAGTGCCGCTGCTGCTAAGGCGGTCGCTCTCCTCTCCAAGGAGAAGTTGGTCCATCCGCCTGAGGTGGTGGCGATAGATGACGAAGTCTGCGGCGGTTGCGGGGTGTGCGTCGCGATGTGTCCGTACTCCGCGCTGTCATTGAACGCGGCTGGGGTCGCCGAGTGTAACGCCGTGCTGTGTGAGGGGTGTGGCACGTGCGTCTCTGCATGTCCCACCGGCGCGGCACAACTCATGAACATGACCGATGCCCAGGTGCATGAGATGATCGAGGTGGCCCTTGTCGACAACTGACCGGAATAACGATTTCAGCCCAAGAATTATCGCGTTTCTCTGCCGGTGGTGCTCGTATGCGGGCGCGGATCTTGCTGGTGTGAGCAGAATGACATATCCGCCGAACGCGGTCCCGATACGCGTGAACTGCTCGGGGCGCATCGATGCGAAAATGATCATATCCGCCCTGGAAAAAGGAGCGGACGGGGTGTTAATCGGAGGGTGCCACCCCGGTGATTGTCACTACGTCAGCGGCAACTACAAGACGCGACGGCGGGTAACGCTGTTGAAACAGGCACTCACTGCGGTCGGGATCGATGACCGCCGTGTCCGGCTGGAATGGATAAGCGCCAGTGAAGGGGCCAAATTCCAAGCGACACTGACATCGTTCATCAACGAGATCAGGGAACTGGGGCCAAGTCCGGTCGCACAGGTGAGAAATGGATAAGCTTAAGATCGGGATCTACTGGGCCGCGGCGTGCGGTGGATGTGATTGCTCGTTGCTTGAAGTGAATGAGCAGATACTCGATGTTGCTGCCGGAGCCGATATTCTCCTGTGGCCGTGCGCCACTGACGCAAAATATGACGATCTCCGCGGCTACAGCGACCGCGAGTTGGATATAGTGTTGTTTAATGGAGCGATCCGAACTGAAGAAAACCGCGACATGGCGCAACTGATCCGCGCGAAAACGAAGCGCTTGGTTGCCTACGGGGCATGTGCTCATACCGGTGGAGTAATTGGGCTGGCCAATCTGTCGACGCGCGCAGAGATCTTTACAACGGTATTCGGCGCCGAAAAGGAATGGCCGCAAGCACTCAGCAACCAAGCCGGGCATCAGCTCCACCTTCCCGCATTTCTCGACCATCTCACTCCACTGTCTGACGTTGTTGATGTGGACTACGTAATTCCCGGGTGCCCGCCGCCACGCAAGATAGTGAGCGAATTTTTCTCTGCGCTGCTTGCGGGCGATCTTCCCGAACCCGGAGCGGTGTTCGCAGCGGAGAAAAACCTGTGCGACGAGTGCGAGCGCGAGCGCGAGCATACCCAAATTACGCATATCCTTCGCGTACATGAGGCATCTCCTGATCCTGAAAAGTGCCTCCTCGACCAAGGGTTCTTGTGTATGGGACCGGCGACGCGCGGTGGATGTGGGGCGGTGTGCCCGAATGCGAACATGCCGTGCACCGGCTGTGCGGGCGCTCCGGCCGATGTTTCGGATCAGGGGACGGCGATGTTGAACACCCTCGCTTCCTTGGTCGGCACCGGTGCTGAGGGAGAAGATCAAATTGAAGGAGAAAACGCCATTCTGGAGCAGATTGACGACGTGATCGGAACATTTTACCGGTATGCGGCGGCGAAGTCGTTGTTTGGGAGGCGGTACCGTGAGCAACACGGTCAGACAAATTAGTATCGATCCGATAACCAGGCTTGAGGGACATGGCCGGATTGAGCTGTTCCTCGATGAAAACGGCGATCTCGCTGACGCCTTTTTCCAAATTCCGGAACTACGCGGGTTTGAACGGTTTTGCCAGGGTCGCCGTGGGGAAGATATGCCACAAATAACCGAGCGCATCTGCGGCGTGTGTCCCGAAGCGCATCACTTCGCTGCGACCAAGGCGCTCGACGCGTGTTACCACGCCACACCGCCCGTGCGCGCCCGGAAATTACGCGAACTTCTGTACAATGCCTATATCTTTTCAGATCATCTTCTGCACTTTTACTACCTCGGAGGGCCCGATCTGCTCCTCGGCCCGTACGCCCCCCCGGGGGAGAGGAACATCTTCGGGGTAATAAGGAAAGTTGGTCTAGAACTCGGCAAAGAAGTGATCAAGCACCGGGGGTACGGACAGCGGATTATCGAACTGATCGGCGGTCGTCCGATCCATCCCGTAACTGGTGTTCCTGGCGGTCAATCGAAGGGCATCACCGCGGAGGAACGGACGGAAATCGCGGCCATGGCGGCATCGGCGGTCGAATTCGCAAAAACCAGCCTGTCCCTGTTTCAGGACAAGGTCCTAAATAACAAGGTCTACTCTGAGCTTGTGTCCGCTCAAGCGCAGGCTATTCCCACGTATTACATGGGGTTGGTTGACAAAGATGGTGCCATCAATTTCTACGATGGCGAGGTACGCATTGTTTCCCCCTCCGGCACGGAATTCGCCCGTGTATCACCGGACGAGGTCCTCGGGCTGATTGCGGAACGAAGCGAGCCGTGGACCTATGTTAAGATTCCGTATCTAAAGGACGTCGGTTGGAACGGATTTGTCGCTGGTCCGGACAGCGGCATTTACCGCGTTGGCCCGCTTGCACGGTTGAACGTGTGCACGCGTGTGGGCACTCCGATCGCCGATGAAGCGTACGCCGCGTTTCGCGATTACTTCGGGGGCACGCCTGTCCACGCGACGTTTGCGTTCCACTGGGCGAGATTGATCGAAATGGTGTCCGCGGCGGAACGAGTGGCGGCCCTTGCTGACGACCCGGACTTGATGACCGGACCGCTCCGCGTTCCCATCGGCGCACCGGGCGATGGAGTCGGAGTAATTGAGGCGGCACGCGGCACGCTCATTCATCACTACGACCTTGATGAACACGGCTTGGTCAGATCCGCAAACTTGATTGTTGCCACGACGCACAATGTGGCCGCAATTTCGCTTTCGATTAAGGAGATGGCGCGCGCCGTGGTGCACAACGGCCAGGTGGGGAAGGATGTGCTCAACCTAGTGGAAATGAGTTTTCGCAATTATGACCCGTGCTTGGCGTGTGCCACTCACGCATTACCGGGACAGATGCCGGTTATCGTGCAGGTATGGGATGCGCACGGACAGATGCAGACACGGATGGAACGATGAACAGGTGCGGACAGGGAAGGAGGCAGTTAGGTGTCACAGGGTAGAATCGGCGTATTCATTTGCCATTGTGGAATGAACATTGAAGAGATGGTCGATACCCACCGCGTGGCGGAGACGCTCAAGAATTATCCCGGTGTCGTCCACGCGGAAGACTACGACTACATGTGTTCGGAGATCGGACAACAGAAGATCCGCGATGCGATTGTCGAACACAAGCTGGATGGGGTGGTCGTTGCTGCCTGCACGCCGTCGATGCACCAGGAGACGTTTCGTAATGCTGCCGAGGAAGTTGGCCTGAACCGGTACCGCCTCGAGGTTGCCAATATTCGCGAGCAAGTGAGTTGGGTACATACAGATCGCGAAGTGGCAACGGAAAAAGCAATTCGCCTAACGCGCGCTGCGGTCGAGAAAGTGCGCATGGACGATGACCTTACGCCAATCGCTGTTGAGCACGCGACGAAATGCCTGGTAGTCGGTGGAGGTATTACTGGAATTCAAGCGGCGGTCAATGTCGCCAACAACGGATATGACGTAATCCTGGTGGAGAAAAATCCTTCGATTGGCGGGCACATGGCGCAGTTGTCGGTCACGTTCCCCACGCTCGATTGTGCCCAGTGCATCCTTACCCCGCGGATGGTGGAGGCGTCGCGCCACCCCCGCATCAAACTGCTTACCTACAGCGAAGTGATAGACGTCTCGGGATACATCGGAAACTACACGGTGAAGATTAGAAAAAAGCCGACGTACGTCGATCCGGACAAGTGCAACCTGTGCAACAAGTGCGCCGAGGTGTGCCCGGTAAGCGTCTCTGAAGAGTTCAACGAGGGGCTGTCACAGCGCAAGGCAATCTACCTCCCGTTCGCACAGGCGATTCCGTCATCGTACGTGCTCGACGAGGATGCGTGCTTAGGGGTTAAACCGTTGCGGTGCGGGCGGTGTCAGGAGGTGTGTGACGTCGGGGCAATCAATTACGACATGGCCCCGGAGATCATCACCGAGAAGGTGGGAGCGATCATCCTCGCCACCGGATACGACTTGTACGATCCAAGCAACCTCACTGAGTACGGAGGCGGGAAATATCCCGACGTTGTTACCTCCCTCCAGTTCGAGCGGATGGTTCACCCATCCGGCCCGATGAAGGGAGATCTGCGGCGGCCGTCGGACGGACGTCCGGTTAACCGGATCGCGTTTGTGCACTGCGCCGGGTCCCGCGATCCGGAGCGACATAAGCCGTATTGTTCTCGTATCTGCTGCACGTATACTGCCAAACAAGCGCTCTTGTTTAAAAAGAGCCATTCCGATGGCGAAGCGAGCGTGTTTTACATCGACATTCGTACCGACGGCAAGGGGTATGAGGAGTTTGCGCAAAATATCATCGCGTCACAACGTGTCCGCTATATCCGTGGGAAGGTGGCCAAGATCGTCGACGAGGGAGATCACCTTACGGTGTGGGGAGCGGATACGTTGAGCGGAGAGCGGGTCGAGATTGATGTCGACCTCGTTGTTCTTGCGATGGCGGTTGTCCCCAGCAAGGGAACCGAGGAGATGGCGAAGACATTCCACATCAACGTTGACGAAAACGGGTTCCTTAAAGAAGCGCATCCCAAGCTGCGGCCGGTGGAGACAACCACTGCCGGGGTATTCATCGCTGGAATGGCGCAGGGGCCCAAAGATATCCCAGATTCGGTCGCGCAAGGGAGTGCCGCTGCGGCCAAAGCAATTGAAATCCTATCGCAGAAAGAGCTTACACATTCGCCGGAAGTGGCAACTGTCAACGAGGAACTGTGCTCCGGTTGCGGCGTGTGCACGCGTGCGTGCCCGTACGACGCAATCAAGGTGGAACGGTCGGGAATCGCCGTTGTAAACGAGATTCTGTGCTCAGGGTGCGGGGCGTGCGCCGCTGCCTGCCCCACCGGAGCAATTGAGGTAAAGAACGATCGCCGTGTTCAATACGCAGCGATGCTTGCAGCCGTGTTAGGAAGGGATGAATGAACGAGAAGTCGGGGTTTGAACCAAAGATAGTCGCATTCTTGTGCAAGTGGACGACGTACGCCGCTGCCGATCTGTGTGGGGTAAGTCGCATGCCCTATCCGCCGAACATTTCCATCATCCGTGTCAACTGCACCGGTGAGATAACAGCGGACATGATCCTATCCGCATTTGAGGACGGAGTTGACGGAATTCTCATCGGTGGTTGCCGCCCTGGTCATTGTCGGTACGAAGACAGCAACCTGAAAGGATCGAATCGGGTATATCTGCTGAAACGCGCGCTCAAGGAGTTCGGATTGAACCCGGAGCGGATCCGCGAAGTGGGAATTGCCGGTGCGCAGGGATTGATCTTTCAACGAGCGGTGGAGAAGTTCACCGCGGACATCCGTGCGTTGGGCCCAAGCCCGGTGACCGATCATGCCTAAGCCGAAGTCAGTAGCGATCTATGCGGCCAACGGGTGTGGCGGGTGCAGCCAATCATTGCTCGTATCCGATCGCCTGTCCGCGCTGCTTGATGCGGTTCATCCGGTGTTCTGGGCGACACAACCGGGTGACGTTACGCAGGCCGAAATCGAACAATACGACGATCGCGAAATTGACATCCTGCTGTACGCCGGTCCGGTTTACGACGACGAGAGCATCGCTACCGCCCAGCTTCTGCGTCGGGTGGCAAAGCGAATCGTGGCGTACGGGGCGTGTGCCCACCTAGGCGGATTGTGCGGGCTTGCCAATCTGGCTCCCGAAGCAACGTTGCACCTTGCCCCCAGCAAAGACGGACGGTTTATTCAACCACTGTCCGCGGTGATTGCTGTCGATTACATCCTTCCCGGTTGTCCCCCGCCGCCGGCGATGATCGCCCGCATGGTGGATGAGTTATTCCTCGGGGACGAACTTCCGCCGGCGGGGACAGTATTTGCCGCCACCAAAGCGGTGTGCGCCGAGTGCGATCGTCGTCACCTCGCAACACCGCTTACCGCTATAAAGCGATTTCACGCCACGCCTCCCGACCCGGAAGTGTGTCTGCTTGACCAAGGTTATATCTGTCTCGGGCCGGTGACGCGGGGGGGATGCGCTGCAGTGTGTCCGCGTTCGGACCGGCCATGCACCGGATGTGCGGGCCCGCTTGCCGGAGTGCACGATCAGGGGGGGACAATCCTGCATGCGCTCGCGTCATTGGTGCGATTTACCGGTCCTGACGGGCAACGACGGGAGCGAGAGGTGCTGGATTCAATTCCAGATATTGCGGGAACGGCGTACAAGTACTCCGTCGCCGCCTCCGCATTGAAAAGAAGGGTAAACGATGGCAGCTAATTGGATCAGTCCGGTGCCGCATATTGCCGAGATAGTACTCGACAAGGCGGAAAAGAGAGCCCGTGTTGCGGTGCGGCCGTCCGCGGATGGGATCGCCGCTTACCTGCGCGGTCGGTTGGCGGAAGACGTTCCGCTGTATGTGCAACGAACCGGCACTGACCCGGTTGCCGCTCACCTGGCGGCAGTTGCCGCTCTCGACAACGCTTACAGCGCTGCGCCACCGGAAAAAGCGCGCCATCTCCGCGCTGCGCTCGCCGCGTGCGGCATCTATTACCACCATCTGCTCCGGCTGTTCTTCACGCGGATGAATGACGCATCCGGCGTGTCCGCGCTGATCGCTACCGGCGAGGCGATTCCGCCACCCGACGTAATGACGGCGTTACAGCGCGTGCGTGATGAAATTACCGTGCTCGGCGGCCGCGGGCTCACCCCGGAGCGGGGAGTACCGGGGGGGATGACAAAAGGATTGAATGAAGACGAGCTGCATCAGGCGCGGACAATGGCAGCGGCACTTCTCGAATTTGCGCTCGCGGCGGAAACGGCGTTTCGTGCTCACGGAGCGGAGTGGGTAAGGAAGGAAGACATCGATCTCCCACTGCCGGCGGTGGCAGTCGTCGATGAAGACGGAAAATCCAGCCTGTACACAGGTGAGGTCCGCGTTGTCGATCCGCGCGGCAAGGTGCTCATCGACGGCGACCTCGATGCAGTTGTCAAATTCATGACCGGGGATGCGCCCTACCGCGTTGGCCCGCTCGCCCGGTTTAACACCGGCGCCGGGATGCCAACACCGCAGGCGCAGAAAGCACTCGATCGTATGGTGGCGGATCTTGGCAGTCCGCCCCTTCATCGTGTCGCTGCCATTCACTGGCTGTCCGTAATTGAACTGGTGGCAGCGGCCGAGCTCGCCGTCGCGGCGCTGGATCAACTGGAGCCGGGCGATTCCGGGCTGCGGGCACCCCTGTCCGCGCCGGGGACGGGTACGGCGGCAATCGCGACCGGCGCCGGCGTGATGGTGCAGCGGTTGGCGCTCGCTGCCAATGGACTGGTGACGGATTCCCAGGTAATCATCCCGCAATTGGAACGGGAAGTGAACGCCGCTCTCCAAACCACAGTGGGCGATGTCGATCCGGAGCAAATGAGCGCTGAAACGATCGCAGCGATTGAAGGAGTGATCCGCGCGTACCAACCGGCGTTTGTCCCGGAAGCGCCGTTTCTGCTGCGGATAACCGCACGGGGTGAGAATGGGGCGACGATCGCACAATGGAGGAAACCATGACCAGGACCAAGCAAGTGGAGGCTGAAGATATCATCGCGATCACCGGCATGTCGATGGGTGACATTGTGGACAAAATTGAGGAGCTCTCGGGGCAGAACGTGTTTGCCTGCTATCAGTGCGGCATGTGTTCCGCCGGTTGTCCAATGGCGGAAGAGATGGATCTGCTGCCCAATCAGGTGCTGCATGCCCTCCAAATACAGGATCCGGAGGCGATGACCGCCAACTCGATGTGGGTGTGTGCTAGCTGCTACAGTTGTCAGGTACGGTGTCCCAAAGGGGTCGACCTCGCTAAAGTGATGGAAGCGATGCGTCAAATTTACCTCCGCAAGCAACTCGATCACGTATCGCTTAACGGCCTCACGCACCGGGAAATTCGACGGCTGCCGCAGATCGCGATTGTCTCCTCATTCCGTAAAAAGACCGGGTGAAAACATGGAAAAACTAACATATTTTCCTGGCTGTACGTTAAAGGATACCGCCCGCGATTTCGAGATCTCGGGGATGGCGGTAATGGAGGCGTTGGGATACGAGCTCGCCGAGCTTGAACGCTGGAATTGCTGTGGCACAGTGTTCTCCCTCACCGAGGACGACCTTATGCACCAAGTGGCGCCGGTACGTGACCTCATCCGCGCCCAGGAAGCGGGCTCGGAGGAGATCGTCACCCTGTGTTCGATGTGCTATGCCACCCTGAAACGGGCAAGTCTGTTTGTTAACGGCAATCAGGAGCGGTTGGACAAGCTGAACGCGTTCATGAATAAGGAGGTCGACTACGAAGGAAAGGTAAACGTTGTTCACCTCCTTGAGGTGTTGCGCGACCGCATCGGATGGGACGCGATCGAGGACAGGGTGTCGCGTCCGCTGGATGGACTGACCGTAGCGCCGTTTTACGGCTGCACCTTGTTGCGCCCCAAGGAGATCGCGATCGACGATCCCGAGGCGCCGACGGTTCTCCAAGACCTTGCGGCGGCGGTGGGAGCAACTCCGGTCGATTACCCGTTCGCGGTGGAGTGTTGCGGCGCGTATCAGGTCGTTGACCACCGCGATATCGTCATCGAGCGCACGCACCGCATCATGAGCGCGGCGCGGCGGGCGGATGCGGACGTGGTAGTCACCAGTTGTCCCCTCTGTCATTACAACCTGAGCGATACCCAAAAGGAGCTCGTCCGCACGGTTCCTGATTACAAAGAAATGCCGATTATCTATTTTACCCAGTTGATGGCACTTGCGTTCGGCGTCGATGCGGGAAAGATCCCCACCGCGCTCCGCGCTAAACTAAAGCGCCTCCAACCGGCAAAACGGGAGGGATGAGATGGCAAAGGACAGGGAAGACGGGAAAGAAATGGTGCGCATCCATGTGATGGGCAAGACCTACTCGGTCCCGGCCGGGTTGACGATCATGGATGCGATGGAATACGCGGGGTATCGATTCACCCGCGGCGCCGGCTGCCGGTCCGGGTTCTGCGGTGCGTGCTCCACCGTCTACCGTCGTGAGGGCGATTACCGTCTCCAGTTTGCCCTTGCCTGTCAAACGACGGTGGAGGATGGGATGTACCTTGTGCAGCTCCCGTTCACCCCCGCTCCACGGGCCAAGTACGATATCACAAAGATCAATCCCAATGAGAACGTGCTTCTTCAGTACTACCCGGAGATCGCCCGCTGCGTTTCGTGCAACACCTGCACCAAGGCGTGTCCCCAGGACATCCAAGTGATGGACTACATCCAATCCGCCCTGCGTGGAGACATCGCCCGGACGGCGGAGCTGTCGTTTGACTGCATTCAATGCGGGTTGTGTAGCATGCGCTGCCCGGCCGACATCAAGCACTATCATATGGCGCAGATGGCACGCCGTATTTACGGGCGCTACATGTCGCCGGTGCCCGAGCACTTGGAGAAGCGTCTGCAGGAGATCGAGGAGGGGAAATTTGATGCGGAGCTGGACCGACTGATGCACGTGAGCCGGAAGGAGCTGGAAGCGGCGTACGCCGCCAGGGTGAGAGAAAAAGCGCCTGCAGGGAGTGAGCGAAGTGAGTAAAAAAGGGTTTATCCGCGGATATCCCGCGTACATGCGTGAGTCGATCGAGAAGGTGAATGCGACCCGCCCACGGCGGTTAAAGGAGGGCCCACCGGCACAGATGACCCCGGAGGAACGAGAGGCAATCCTGAAGCGGAACCATCCCGACTATAAACCGGAAGGGAAGCGTAAGTTAGCCGTCGGTGCGTCGGCCGGTGAACTTGTCCCCCACGAGGTCGCCAATCTGCTTGAAGCACATCCGGCGATCGATCCCACCACGATCGATCTGTCCAAGGTCGACTACGATGTTGATGTGTTGATCATCGGCGGCGGCGGCGCCGGCACAGTGGCTGCGATCTTCGCCCACGAACAGGGAATCCCGGTTGACCGCATCCTGATCGTCACTAAACTGCGGCATGGTGATTGCAACTCGATCATGGCGCAAGGCGGAATCCAAGCCGCTGACCGCCCGGGCGACTCACCCGCGATCCACTACCTGGACGTGATGGGAGGCGGGCACTTTGCTAATAAGCCCGAACTTGTGCGCGCCCTGGTCACCGATGCGCCCCGGATCATCCGCTGGCACGAAGACATCGGGGTGATGTACGACAAGGTCAACGGGGAATATGTCGAGGCGCACGGGGGCGGAACGTCGCGGATGCGGATGCATTCCGCCAAGGACTACACCGGCAAGGAGACGTTCAACGCTATCCGTGACGAG
>WFSM01000006.1 GCA_015485945.1 Candidatus Bipolaricaulota bacterium
ACTTCACATACTCCATCAACTGCGGGATGAGCTGCTTGGGGATCGGGTTATCGGTCTTGACGGACACGAGCGTCAAGGTGGACGGTGGCGCGCTGCCGCTCGTGTCCGTCAAGACCGATAACCCGATCCCCAAGCAGCTCATCCCGCAGTTGATGGAGTATGTGAAGTCGCTCACCGTTACCGCTCCCGTCGCCGTTGGGCAGGTCCTGGCCCGCGACGTCCTCGGCACTGGCGCCAACTTGGTCGCTACCCGTGAAGTTAGCATACAAAAGACAAGCGTTGATACCGCTTTGCTTCCGCCGGTTCGGTCCGTATAATCTCCGTAAACCGAAGGAGGAACTGATGACCATTACCAGCGATCAAGTGCGCGCCGCGCTTTCGGACGTGATCGATCCCGAACTCGGGGTCAATGTAGTTGATCTTGGATTAATCTACAACATCCAAATAGACAATGCAAAAATATCGGTTGATATGACCCTTACCACCCCGGGATGTCCGCTCGCCGCGATGCTCGCAGGAAATGTAGAGCAGGCCCTGCGCGAGGCGTTTCCCGATATCGACGTGGATGTCAGCCTGGTATGGGATCCGCCGTGGACCCCGGAAATGCTCTCGGAAGAGGCGAAGGCGCAGCTCGGCTACACCAGTAGATGAAACATATCTGTGTTTCCTGCGGCCGTCGTCGTGGGACGCGGTACTGTCCGGCGCTCGGCGGCTATATTTGCTCCCGCTGCTGTGGGGAAAAGCGGTTGGTATCGATCGCATGTCCGCCCAGTTGCCCGCACCTGAAACGGAACGAGGCGTTTCAAGCTGAAAAAGGGAAGGACCAGTTTCAAGAAACGTGGGCGCGGGTGAACTCTGATCTCGGCAGCGACAAAGCCACGCTCTCCGCGCTGTTTGTGATCGTAGCGGCGATTCAGCAGGCGGCGTGGGATGTGCCCGGGCTGATCGACACCGATATCGCTGCCGGGCTGGCGGAAGTAGATGGACACTTGAGCCCAATTGCTCTCATTGAACGCTCCGATTCTCCGTGTGGAACCACAATGTGGCGGATAGTATCCAAATTGGCGGCGGATAAAAATCTGACGAACGACCAACTACGAGACGCGGTGGCACGGGTACAGCGCGTGTACGACGCCGTTGTCGATCCGGATTCGCCACGTGCATTCGTGCGCGGGTTGATTGGGTGGTTGGGCGTAAGCACCGGATCAGACGAGACCCAGTCGTCACTCATCATCACGCCCGACGACCTCAGGTAAGACGGGCCGCGATTTTCACCAGGCCGCTCATTTTGGCGTACAGCAGGTATATTCCCACCCCGACGCCGATCGCGACGAACACATACCCCGCCAAGTTCCACCCCGCCAGCCAGCGGCCTATTCCCCACACGCTGACATATAACAGTGCACACCCAGTGAGGATTTTCCCCATTACGACCCCCGAGTCCCGTGTCGGGTTGACGCGGCCGGCGAGGGCGATGAACAGGATAAGCGCGTTCACGATCCCGGAAATAGAGGTGGCAATGGCGAGCCCATCTACACGCATTGGCCCGATTAACAACAGATCGAACGCGATGTTTGCCGCCACCGCGGCGGCGGAGGCGATAAGCGGGTAAACCGTCTTCCCCAGCGCGTAGAACGCACGCGTGAACGTGTACACGAGTCCGTAGGGAAAGATCCCGATGAGGTAGAAATAGAGGACGTGTGCTGCCCGTGCCGTATCAGCCGGGGTGAATTCGCCGTGCTGGAACAACAGAGCGATGATCGGCTCCCCTAATGCGTACAGCCCCACCATTGCCGGGAGGAGGACGAACGCTCCTGCCTCGATCCCGGTTCGCAGTTGATCGCTTAACAGGCGGTCGTCGGCGTGGGCAACGGCGCGGGAAAATCGGGGCAAAAGCGCGGTGGCAATGCTGACGGCGAACATTCCCAGCGGCAGTTGGAACAACCGCATCGCGTACTGCAGGGATGAGATCGCCCCAGTGGCGAGGTACGACGCGAGCTTGTTATCGACAAGCAGGTTGATCTGCGTTACCGCAAGCCCGATTGCGGCCGGCGCCATCAGCCGTGCGATCCGCCGCACCCCGGGGTGAAGTGGACGCAGGGTAAACCGAAACTGAAACCCGACCTTGATGATGGCCGGGAGCTGAAACACGAGTTGGCCAGCGCCGCCGATGAGAGCACCGATCGCCAACCCAGCGATCGGAACGGAGAAGTAGGGAGCAATCACGAGGGCGCCGATGATCATCCCGAGGTTGAACATTACCGGGGCCAGTGCCGCTGCGAAGAAACGGTGATGCGCGTTCAGGATTCCCATAAACACAGCCGCGAACCCAACGAGCGCGATGAACGGGAACAGAATTTGCGCCAGTCGGATCGATAACCGCATCTCCTCCGGCGAAAACCCACTCGCCAAGAACGGAAGATAGTACGGGACGAGAAGATCCCCGGCGATGACCACGGCGGGAAAGATGATAAGCAGGAGTGACAGCACGTTGTTCGCGAGGTGATTCGCCTCTTGATCGGTGACGAGCGCGTCGGTGTAAGTGGGGATAAACGCGGTGGACAGCGCCCCCTCGGCGAGGAGCTGGCGCAGGAGGTGCGGGACGAAAAACGCGATCAAAAACGCGTCGTACGCTGCCCCCGCTCCAAACCGGTCAGCGATCGTCATATCGCGAAACAGCCCGAACACGCGCGAGATCCCAGTGGCGATGGCGAGAAGGAGCACGTCGCGCGCCAGGCGCTTCATAAAATCCCTCCGCTGGATACCTCACAGCTTGCTGCGGGGAGGAAAGCGGAGATTCTCCACCGACGAATCGGTTCGTTGTTTGTCCGGACTGCATGAGCCATGCGACAGAGAGCGTCGGGCACAAGACCCGACGTTACGGGAAACAGCAGCTTGCGTAGCGTTGCACCTTGTGTGCGACGTTGGTTTCCTGTGTCCGTGTGGCGATAGGGCGATACTTCAACCTTCAACATAAGGATCAACTCCGGTTAGACCTCTAATGCCCCGCAGCTTGCTACGGGGTTGTTTACTGTTTAGTGGGGATGAGGAGAAGCCCGACTGCTACTTTGCCCCCGGCCGCGATCTCCCGGTACGCGGCGCCATCCCTGAATACGAGTGAGCTCGCGTGGCCGCCGTCAAATGCGATTGCATCCCGGATCGGGAACGGCAGCGAGTGCAGGATGGTAAGCAGATCGTGAAAGTTGGCGCCAACGCTGGCGCTGTTTTTGATGACCGCGAGAAGAATCAGCCCGCCGAGTTTATCGACGGCGAGTACGCTGCGCGCTGCCCGCCCGCTGACGAGATACGAATTCGGGTTGAACCCCTCTGCCGTTGGATTGAGCACGTCATTGCCGGCGGAGATGAGGAGCGGTCCGGCACTCACCGCGTTCGTAATCAATAGGTTTCCTTGATCCAACGTGTATCCCAATGTCGCCGTATCGCCAATGGATAGCGTAGCCAGTCGGTCCCGCGCCGTACCGCACGCCACCACTACCGTCGCGGTCCGATCCGGGATAACGTACGGTGTGGTTTCAGCCGCGACAACGCGTCCGTCGCGTATTGTCACCACCCGAAACGTGCCCGCGGTGAGTCCGGTGCGGATCGGACCGGCATAACCCGGAGTGTAAGCGATAACCTCATTCGAGCCGATGGGACAATTGACGTCATCGACTGGGATCTTGCCTGTGTCCGTGCGCAGGTAGATAGCGACATGGGGATTGAAGAACGTGAGTCGGCCGAATAGATCAATCCCGAGCGCGGCACGACGCTGGTAGTTGGAGCTCATAATAACGCCATCGACAATCAGCAATCCAACCGGATCATCGGTCGCCGTATCGTAGAAATTCGCGTTAATCCCGGCCGCCGCCCCGTACGCACGCGCAATGTCGGCGAGGTCAGAGATGGTACCCACCCCGGTGGCGGGAACGGCGGGAACAAGGCGGTAATTCGCGGCCCAGTTGCCGATGTACAAATAGCGGATCAGTACCGGCCCGGCGCCGAGGTTGGTGTCGAGTTCGTGATAGGTGATCGTGGGCGAAATCACTGTTTGCGATTCCACCTCAGCATGGTGATCAAACGTCAGACTCACCGAGTAAAACCCGGGCGCGGTGAATCGCTTGATCGCCGGGACCGACCCACCGGTCGTGATAATCGTCAGCACAGCGGTGTCATCGTTACCCGGTACGAGCTCCATACCCTGTACCGCCCCACCGGTCACCGCAATCTGGCGCGGTGCGGTGGCAAGCGCGGTGTGGTAAAACGTGACCACAAACCGGCCAGACTCCGCTTCGGTCAATCGGTAGGGGACAAACGCGGAAAACCGGGCCGTAACGCAGGTGGGATCGCTCTCAACCGAATTGAGCGGAACGGGCGTACATTCGACGTACACATCATCGCCAATCTGGTGCACCTGCCCGCCGGCAATCGCCGCCAGCTGCGTCAAACGGATGTAGTACACCCCGTTTACGAGGGGAAACGCGTCAAGCGGGAAGTTGTGTTCCCCGATCGCGGACCGCACCTGTAACCCGTTATCGCCGGTTGCGGTTTCCACTCCCAGCCACAGCCCAAATTCGCGCAGTGGCACAAACAGGTCGCCCGTGCGCACAATCACGGGATGGGACAGTGATATCGCGGAGCTGTTGATGAACAGGTGCTCCGCGGCATGGGCGGAAAGCGTGACCGCGATCAGAACGAGCAGCGCCGCTCCGAGCCCCCGCCCATTGATCATCGCGGGTTAGGCCTCCTCCGCATTCTCCTTGTCCACTTGGATACGCACGTCAACCCCGATGTCCTTGTACAGGTTAATCCGCACCGCGTGCGCCCCCGTCGTATCAATCGGACGGTCGAGCTGCACGCGCCCGGCCTCGATGTCCTCCCCGATCTCCTCTTTGATCAGGGTGACGATATCCTCAGCCCGGACCGAGCCGTACAGGCGGTCGTCGTCGTGGGCCTTGCGTGTAAACACAAATGTTTTATTAGCGAGCGCGTCGCGCAAGCGGAGCGCCTTTGCCTCCCGCTCCTCCAGCTCGGCTTCGTGTGCGGCTTTGGCCTTGGCATAGCGCGCAACGTTGTGTGGCGTCGGTTCTACCGCCAGCCGCTTGGGAAACAGATAGTTGCGCGCATAGCCGTCGGCTACTTCCACCACTTCCCCCACATGCCCCAGTGAATCGATAGTTGTCGTCAAAAGTACCTTAGCGATTGGAATCACCCCTCTTTATCTTCATCCCTGCATTTTAGTGAGCGCAGGGCGTGAGATCAAACACTACCGGCACCCGGTTCCCGAAAATCGGATGCCGGCCGGGTTCGCGCCACTTGCGTTTCCCGATGAAACCGGTCACCATCGTAGCGGAAAGGGGATAACAGTGTCTGATGGTGTGATTCGCGTGTACCGGTATCGGTGGGTGGTGCTCGCTGCGTTTATGCTGGTGACAATTGCCAATCAACTGTTGTGGATCACGTTCGCCGCGGTCACCGGGGTGGCAGCGCGGTTCTACGCCACGTCGGACATGGCGATCGGCCTGTTGTCGCTGGTGTTTATGGTCGTATTCATCGTGGTGTCCATTCCGGCGTCATGGGTGATCGACACCTATGGAATCCGAATCGGGGTGGGAATTGGAGCGGTCCTGACTGGGGTGTTCGGACTGGTGCGTGGCGTGTTCGCCGCCGACTATACCGCGGTGTTGATCGCACAGATCGGGATCGCGATTGGGCAGCCGTTTGTCCTCAACGCGATTACCAAGATTGCCGGACGCTGGTTTCCGCTGCGCGAACGTGCAACCGCAGCCGGGTTGGGATCGCTGGCAATTTACCTCGGAATTCTGCTCGGGCTCGCCGTCACGCCACCGCTGGTCACCCACATGGGGATTACGGGCGCGCTGATGATATACGGCATCGCATCCGCGGTCGCCGCGGGTGTGTTCCTCATGTTAGCGCGGGAACGGCCGCGCACTCCGGTGGGAACCGAAGCGCGGGCGCTCGTGCTGGATGGATTCAAGCGCTTGTTACGTCACCGTGATTTCCTCATTCTGCTGGGGTTGTTTTTCATCGGGCTGGGAGCGTTTAATGCAGTAACGACATGGATCGAGGACATTGTGCGCCCGCGCGGGTTTTCCATCGATCAGGCGGGCGCAGCCGGTGGGTTGTTGGTCCTCGGCGGCGTAATCGGGGCGATCATCATCCCACCGCTGTCCGACCGGATGCGGCGGCGCATCCCGTTCATCATCCTCGCGCTTGCCGGGGCGATCCCAGGATTAATCGGAATCACATTCGCTGTCCAGTACTGGGAACTGCTGGCGTCCGCATTCGTGCTCGGCATGTTCCTGCTCAGCTCGGGGCCGCTCGGGTTCCAATACGCGGCCGAATTGACGTACCCGGTGCCGGAAGGCACGTCCAACGGATTGCTCCTCCTCGCCGGCCAGATATCGGGGATCGCGTTCATCATCGGGATGGACGCTCTCAAATCGCCAGTCTCCGGATCGATGACAACATCGCTGCTGCTCCTCGCCGGGTTGATATTCCTGTGCCTCCTCGTCGCCACCCGGCTGCGAGAAGCGCCGGCACTGGTGTCGGGGCAGAAACAGTGAGTCATTCCGCGGATTTTGCTGGTTTCCGGCGTGCCAGCACAATCCACGGGGCGCTCTCCACGCTGCGGTTGGGGATGACGTGCAGGTGACCGTCGTCGTCGCGGATGCGCACCTTGCGCAGATCGATCTGCTCCACCCACCCCTCGATGTCGCCGGTGCGCACGCGGAATCCGATATCCAAATCGTCATCAACCGCCAGGAACAGCCCGGCGATGATGTCGTTCGTTGTCCCCTTAGCGGCGTTGGCGATCGCCAGTGCAACCAGGGCAATCGACCCGGACAGAGCGGCGGCGATCACCGTTAAGTGAAGGGCGGCAAGCGCTCCTGATGCCACCAGAATCCAGGTGACGACCGTACCCACTGACAGGGAGATTGATACTACGGCTGGCTTCCAGCGTGTGCGCCGGAGGAGGTGGGCTCCCACCGGACGCAGGATCCACTGAATAACGATGAACCCAACGATCAGGATCCCAACCGCGGTGATCACCCGCACCACGAACACGGGCAACATCTGGTAGATCGTGTGAAAGTCCATCAACCCTCCTTTCCGGCCGCGGGTGCGGCCATCGTTACAGATGTCCGGCTAATGTTGGCGCTCGCGGCGCCGGGCCGTAATCCCAGCGTTAGAACGACAGGCCGACTCCGCCGATGGGACCGCGCTGCAGATCGTAACCGGCGAACAGGAACCCATAGTCGAGGTGGAGTTCAATTCCGATAACAACGTCCGGCAGAATGACGGCGTTAGTCTCTGGTTTGATGACAATTTTCGCAGGAGCCACGGCAGTGGGGAGGACAACGTACCGCTCCTGAACGGCGATCCCGCCTCCGATGATGACACCGAACGTGGGCGTCGCCGGGACATGCACCCGTATCCCGAACAGCACTTCTGGCCCGGCAAGCCACGGATCATTGATGAACCTGAGCCCGCCGGTGATGCCGATGCGCCCGAACCCAAACTCTCCGCCGATGCTGTTCGTTCCGAGATCGACCCCGACAAATCCGGAAATCGGCACCCCCACGCCACTGAACGGCGGTGCGAGCGGCGCTGCCTGCAACCGCGCTGCGATCTCAGCGGCAGTACGATCGGCAAGAGTGACCGTCCGGGAATACGGAGCGAATCCGGATTTTTCGAGCGTGATCGTGCTTTCCCCGGCGGGGATGACGATGGCTTTGGGCGTAATACCCGCATAGCGGCCGTTCACGTAGATCTTCGCCCCCTCCGGGGTGGAGTTGACAACCACAACAGCGCGCGGCTGGTACACGCGCACCTGAACCCACGCGGTGCTGTATCCGCCGTGCGGGAGCACAGCCGCCAGCTTTTTCGCGAACTCGACTGGGGTCAGTTTGAACGCCCGAAACGGCGCCTTTTTATCGGGCGCGAGAAGCGGAACCGGCGCGGTGGCGGCGACGGCCACCAGGGTCTCATCACCTTCTGGTCCAGCGACGACGAACTTGTACCCCTTCCCGGGCAGGGACAATGTTCCCGGCCCGAACCGCGGATCAGGTTGAAATCGGTTGGGGAACAGCAACGTAACCGTTCCATCTGTGCCGATGTCGTACAGGTAC
>WFSM01000007.1 GCA_015485945.1 Candidatus Bipolaricaulota bacterium
GAACGGCAACCGCAACGCGGTCGCCGTTCTGCATCATTACGCCCTCGATGATCGCTTGGCCACCGACTGCGGCCATTGGTTATCCCTTTTTCCCGTACTTGCGCTGGAACCGTTCCACGCGGCCCTCAGTGTCCACAAACCGCTCCTCACCAGTGAAGAACGGGTGACACTTGGAGCAGATGTCCACATGCATGTTTTCCACCGTGGACAGTGTCTCGAATTCCGCACCGCAAGCGCAACGGATAACGGTGCGTTTCATTTCTGGATGTATCCCTTTTTTCACTGCACCCTCCATTAACGCTTGGAGTACTGTTCGCTCTTGCGCGCCTTACGATGCGCGTACTTCTTGCGTTCCACTTCGCGGGAATCGCGGGTGAGCAAGCCGGACTTCTTAAGCGGGGTCCGGTACTCATCGGTCACTCCGAGGAGGGCGCGTGCAATCCCGAGGCGTACCGCCTCAAGTTGGCCGGTATACCCGCCGCCGCGGACCCGGGCCTTGACGTCGTATTTTCCCATCGTTCCGGTCACATAAAACGGCTGTTTAAGCGTCTTTTCCAGATGAACCGGGGCTTCCAGGTACGAGGCGAAATACTCTTCCGCCGACCGACCGTTAACGACGATCGCTCCCTCGCCCTCCCGCAGGTAGACACGGGCCGTTGCCCGCTTTCGCCGCCCCACGGCATGAAACGCATCTCCAACTCTCTTTGGTAATCTCGTTTGAGCTTCCACGCGCGGAAGCACCTCCTGACATAATTATCTTATCCGTTCGATGGGCGAATGATACCGCAGAACCGCGGGGCTTTCAACGGTTCGTGTCCGCGGCGGGGCGGGCATGCGGATGGGAGAGGAGGAGAAATGCGGCCCCCATCATTGCTGCGGTAAGTCCGAACACGGGATAATACCCGACAACATGTATGAGGACGCCGCCGAGGAACGGCACAATTACGGCGAGGATGTTGAGCGTTCCCTGAATTCCGAGGTACACCGGCCGCTCCGCTTCCGGGACGATCTCCATGGTGTAGGGGTCAAATCCGACACTTCTTCCGCTGCGCACGAATCCGACGAGGAAAAAGATCACGGCGAATACGTTTGGTCCCAGGTATGCGGTAGCGATCGCTGCCGGCGGAATCAACCCGCCAATCGCGACACAAGTCCTGACCACCGTTTTCACGCCGCGCCGGCTGGAGATCAATCCCCACACGATATTCGATAACACTGCCCCGCCGATCTGAAATAGGAGATAACGCCCGATGTAGGAATCCGGGATTGCGAATCGATCTTTGGCGAACACCATGTAAAACGGCATTACCATCAGGCTGAAGCTTGTGAGGTTTTGCACGATCACGAACCGGAGAAACGCGTGATTACCCCGCATGATTTCGGGGATCCGGCGTAAGAGCTCCCGAAACGGGAGTTGACTCTGTGTCGATGGCTGGGATGGCGGCTCGCGGATAAACCAAAACGCGATTGCAGCGATCACCAACCCCGTTCCTCCGATCCCGAGGACGAGAGAGTAGTTATCTGGAAACGGGAATCGAGAGGTGCTGAACGTCCCGGCAACGATTAATCCCCCGATAAATGCGGCGATGCTGCTCGCAAATTGCTTGGCCGCGTACAACCGTCCCCGATCCGGTGGCGGGACAAGCTTTCCGATGATATCGGTGTACGAAATCCCAGCGAATCCACCGCTCACCGAGAACATAAACGTCCAGAAGAAAAAACTCCCGACAACCAGCCACGGGGAACGCACAGCGAAAAAGTAGGTCATTCCCGCCATTCCAAAAAATGCGGCCCCGCGCAGGTAAATGCCGAGGAGCAGAAACTTGCGCCGGAAGGAATGACGGGAGATGTAATGTCCGAACAGGACGCTGAATAAGTACGGTGCTCCGAGGAGGATCGAGTACAACAGGCCAAACATAATTTTCGAACCGCCGAGATCGGTGACCAAGGCGGGGAAAACGGTGTTGAGGCCGATCATCGACATTGTGAGGGAAAGGAATATCCCGTGCCAGATGAAGATTAGATACGTCCGCATTCCTGCCTCCCACTTTGTCCACGATGGCGCCAGATGAGATAGTAGTGGGAATGACGTCCCATAGCAATCAGGAAGGCGACTTACAATCATTGACAAACGGTCCTTCCCCCGCTATTATTTAGCAAACAACATACGAGAGTGCTAAGAAATGACGGGAGAGCTTTCCGACCGGCGCAAATTAATTTTAAAAGAGATCGTAGACCGGTACATCCGGTTTCGCGAACCCGTGTCGTCGCGCATGATACTCGAGGATTACGGGCTGCGGGTTAGCTCGGCCACGGTGCGCAACGAAATGAATGCGCTCGAGGCGGCAGGCTATATCGAAAAGCCATACTCGTCGTCGGGGCGAATTCCGACAAAGAAAGGATACCGGTTTTTCGTGGACTGGCTCCTCGATCTATCCGAGCTCGCAAAAAAGGATCAACGCGCGGTGGTGGAGGCGTATCAGGTGCGCTGTTTGGAGGTTGGGGAGACGATGCGCCAAACCGCGTTTCTCCTCGGGAGCATCACCGGGTATGCCGGGTTTGTCATCCCGCCACGGTGGGGGCAGATGCGGCTCGATCGGGTGGTGCTGGTGCCGATGGGCCGGCGGTCGGTGCTTCTCGTGATTGTGTCCGAGATCGGAGTTGTTGAACACGGACTGATCCCGCTTGAGTTCGACCTGACCGACGACGAAGTGACGCGGGTGATGGAAGTGATCAACGATACTTTACGTGGATTGACGTTGGATGAGGTGCGTGCCCGTGCTGCCGGGGAGGTTCCGGATGGGTGGTACGATCGGTCGGTGCGCGTTGCCCTGCTCGTTATGGGGCGGTTGCTCGAGCGCCGGGTGCAGGAACGCCTGTACTTTGAAGGGGTGCTCAACCTGGTTGACGACATGCGGAAAGTGGTGCCGGATCAGGCACTTGCCCGGTTCGTGGAATTGATTCATGCCGTCCAGGACGAGGGGGCGTTCATCGCTGCGACCCGTGCTGGCCGCGGCGCGACGCGCGGTGTGACGGTGCACGTGGGCGACTTCCCCCTTTCCGGGCTGGAACAGTTCAGCGTGATCACCCATGACTACCACCCGTACTCCGGGGTGCTGGGGGTGATCGCCCCGCTATGGATGGACTACAGCCGGGCATTGTCCGCGGCGAGTTACATCGCCAACCGGCTGGAAGCACTCCTCGTTTCATCGTGTAACCGCGAATCAGGAGGGGAATATGACGGAGAAGAAGATGGAAACTAACGATAAAGAAAAGAAGGAATCTCAGGAACGGAGCAAGACGGACGTGACCGCGCAATTGGCGCAGAAGGACGAAGAGATTCGGGAATACATCGACCGGATCAAGCGCCTGCAGGCGGAGTTTGAGAACTACAAGAAGCGGGTCCTGCGGGACATGGCAAGCCTGGAGGCACGTGTGTCCGATCGGGAGATTCTCGATTTTCTCCCCCTGTACGATAACCTCGAGCGTGCGTTCGCCAGTTACAACGGCAACAATGATGCACAGTCGTTTATCGAGGGGGTCGAGAGAATATTTGCCCAGTTCGATCAGCTCCTGAAGCAAAAGGGAGTAACCCCGATCGAAGCGGAAGGAACCCTGTTCGATCCGACGAAGCACGAAGCGCTCCTGAGTGTAGAAAGCGATAAAGAGCGCAACGTAATCCTGGAGGAATTCGAACGGGGGTACCTGCGCCACGGCCGTGTGCTTAGGCCGAGCAAGGTGAAAGTGAGCAAAGGAATAAAGGCTACAAAGGAGGACCAAAATGGCAGAGAAGATTAAAGAGAAAATTATTGGGATAGATTTAGGAACCACAAACTCGTGTGTCGCCGTGTTAGAAGGAGGTTCCCCCGAAGTAATCACCAATGCCGAAGGGGAACGCACCACCCCGTCGGTGGTGGCATTCACTGAAAACGGCGAGCGCCTCGTCGGGCGGTTGGCCAAGCGCCAGGCGATCACTAACCCCAATCGCACGGTCACCTCAATTAAGCGTAAGATGGGGACCGATTATCGCGTGCGGATCGAGCTGAACGGCAATGTGGAGGAATACACTCCCGAGCAGATCTCGGCGATGATCCTGCAGAAATTAAAGGCGGACGCCGAGGCGCACCTTGGCGGCAAGGTGAAGAAGGCGGTGATTACGGTACCGGCGTACTTCAACGATGCCCAGCGGCAAGCGACCAAGGACGCGGGAAAGATCGCCGGACTAGAAGTGATGCGGATCATCAACGAACCGACCGCGGCCGCTCTTGCCTACGGACTGGACAAGGGTGAGGAGCAGACAATCCTCGTGTACGACCTCGGGGGGGGAACATTCGATGTGTCGATCCTCGAAATTGGGGATGGAGTGTTCGAGGTGGTGGCCACCGACGGCGATACTCAGCTTGGCGGTGATGATTTCGACCGTCGCATCATGGACTGGCTTGTGGACGAGTTCCGCGCTGACACCGGGATTGACCTCACCAAGGACCCGAGCGCGATGCAACGGTTGAAGGACGCCGCCGAGGCGGCGAAGAAGGAGCTATCCGCACGGATGGAGACCACGATCAACCTCCCGTACATCAGCGCCGATTCCGCCGGGCCCAAGCACCTGGAGCGCAAACTCACCCGTGCCAAGTTCGAGCAGATGATCGCGGACTATCTTGCCCGCACAATGGAGATCGTGGAAAACGCCCTCAAGGCGGCGAGCAAGACGGACAAGGACATCCACCAAGTGGTTCTTGTCGGTGGATCAACGCGTATTCCCAAGGTACAGGAACTCGTGGCGACCCGCATCCCGGGGAAGATCAACAAGGAGATCAACCCCGACGAGGTGGTGGCGTGCGGTGCAGCGATCCAGGGCGGGGTTCTTGCCGGCGAGGTGGATGAAATCGTGCTCCTCGACGTGACTCCGCTGACGCTGTCGATCGAGACTCTCGGGGGGATCGCCACTCCGCTTATCGAGCGTAACACGACCATCCCGACCGAAAAGACGAAGACATTTACCACCGCTGAGGACAATCAGACGAACGTGGAGATCCACGTTGTGCAGGGGGAGCGGAAGATGGCGGCGGACAACAAATCGCTCGGCAAGTTTCAGCTCACCGGATTGCCGCCGGCGCCGCGCGGGGTGCCGCAGATTGACGTTACGTTCAATATTGACGCTGACGGAATCCTGCACGTGACCGCCAAGGATAAGGCGACGGGAAAGAGCGCGTCGATCACGATCAAGGAGTCGTCACGGCTGAGCGATGCCGAGATTGAGCGGATGCGCCGCGAAGCCGAAGAGCACGCTGAGGAGGACAAACGCCGCGCTGATGAGATCGGGGTGCGTAACCAGGCCGATCAGCTCGTGTATGCGACTGAGAAGACGTTGAACGATCTGGGGAGCAAAGTATCGCAGGAAAAGCGCGCCGAAATTGAGGATCAGATCCGCCGATTGAAGGAAAAGCTCTCCCAGAATGCGCCGGCTGCTGACATCCGCCGCATGATGGAGGAACTCAGCAAAAACGCACAGCAACTCGGAGCGGAAGCATATCAGAAGGCCTCGGCACAGAAGACGGAAGAGACCGCTACGTCCGACGACAAGGAGCCGGAGCCCGGCGATTACGTCGACGCTGAGTATGAGGACAAAAGCGACGACAACAAGTAAAATCCGACGGTGAGCACGGGAAGGGGGCGGCGTGGCCAAGCGTGACTACTACGAAATTCTCGGGGTTTCCCGCGACGCAAGTCCGGAGGATATCAAGCGGGCGTACCGCCACAAGGCGAAAGAGTTTCATCCCGACCGTAATCCGGACAACCGCAAGCAGGCGGAGGAAGCGTTTAAGGAGGCGACCGAGGCGTACGAGATCCTCTCCGATCCGGAGAAGCGGGCGCAGTACGATCGCTACGGTCACGCCGGCCCAACGCAGGGGGTTGATTTTTCCGGCACGGATTTTCGTCGCGCCCGCGAGGCGTGGTCTGAATTCGGGTTTGGTGGGTTCGACGATATCTTCGACTTTTTCTTCCGTCAGGGGGCACCGCGCACCGCCACCCGGACACAGCGAGCACAGGCGCAGCGTGGTGAAGACATCGAATATAAATTGCGGATCACCCTGGAGGACGCGGCCACCGGAACGCGGATGCGGATCACCGCTCCCCGAATGGTTACGTGCGATCACTGTGGCGGCACCGGGATGGAACCGGGGACAAAAAAGCGGATCTGCCCGACGTGCCACGGTCGCGGTCAGGTGGAATACCGCCAACAGAGCTTGCTCGGAAGTTTCGTTACCGTCCGTACCTGTCCGGAGTGTCACGGGACAGGCGAGATCATCGAACAGCCGTGTCATCGCTGCCATGGGACGGGACGGATCAAAGAGCGCAGCAAGATTTCGATTAACGTCCCCGCTGGGGTTGACAACGGCTCCCGTCTCCGGCTCAAGGGGCAGGGAAATGTGGGCCCCAACGGAGGTCCGTCCGGGGACCTATATATCGTGATCGAGGTGATCCCTCATCCTAAATTCCGCCGCGATGGACGTGATATTCACGCGACGATCAAGATTCACTACCCGCAGGCGGCGTTGGGGGCGAAGGTCACGGTGGAGACGTTGTGGGGAGAGGAAACGGTGACAATTCCGCCCGGAACGCAGCCTGGAACTGTAATCCGCCTACGCGGGAAGGGAATGCCGGAACTAAACGGAAGAGGGAAGGGAGATCATTACGTTGAGGTGCAGGTGATCGTTCCCCGTCGGCTTACCGCGGCACAGCGCCGGTTGCTCCTTGATCTTCAGAAGACCCTCCCGCCGTCAGAAGGGACGTGAGGATTTCCTTTATCGCCGCAATCGCGTGTGCGCGGTGGCTGATCTGGTTTTTTGCATCCTCGCCTATCTCGGCGAGCGTCTTGTCATAGCCATCGGAGATAAACAAAGGGTCATAGCCAAATCCGTTTTTCCCTCGGGGGGCGGTGGCGATTTTCCCGGTAAGAACCCCGGTTCGTATGTACTCACGTCCATCCGGAAACCGCAATACCGCGACGTCGACAAACCGGGCGCGACGGTCGTCAACTCCAGCCATGTTTGTGAGCAACAGTGCGTTGTTGCGGGCGTAATCGACAGGTTCCCCTGAATAACGGGCGGAGTACACCCCGGGGGCACCGGTTAGTGCAATGACCTCAAGCCCGGCATCCTCAGCGAGGACGGGAAGACCGGTTTCGGCACAGATCGCCCGTGCCTTAAGAAGAGCGTTTTCTTTAAATGTAGTGCCGGTTTCCGCCACTTCAGCGAATGGACGGTCGTGTACAGTCAGTAGCGAAACACCGGGAAGATCAGACAGGAGGTTGCGCAGTTCCCTGATTTTCCCGGCGTTACGTGTTCCTAACAGGAGATTCATCCCGCGCGTACGGGTTGAAGCTTTAGCTGGTCGGCAAGATGACAGGCAACAAAATGCTCCCCGCCGATGTCGTGATATTCCGGCGCCTTGGTTTTACAGATGTCCTGGGCGTAACGGCAACGGGGGTGGAAGTAGCATCCCGATGGCGGGTTTACCGGCGAAGGGACGTCGCCTTCGAGGATGATTCTCTCCACCTCGTAGTCCGGATCCGGGACCGGGACCGCTGACATCAGCGCCTCGGTGTACGGATGCTTCGGGTTGGTAAACAGCTCCTCGGTCTCGGCAAGTTCCACTGCCTTTCCTAAGTACATCACGGCAACGCGGTCGGAGATGTGGCGCACCACTGACAAGTCGTGAGCGATGAACAGATACGTGAGCCCAAAGTCCTTCTGCAGATCCTCGAGTAGGTTCAATACCTGTGCCTGAATTGATACGTCGAGTGCCGACACCGGTTCATCGGCTATGATCAACTGCGGGTCGAGAGCGAGGGCGCGCGCGATTCCAATGCGCTGGCGTTGCCCACCGGAGAACTCGTGTGGGTAACGCTTCATGTGATCGGGCTTCAGTCCAACTGCACCGAGCAACTCCCGTACCCGCTGCTCCCGTTCCTTGCCCTTGGCGACGCCGTGGACGAGGAGCGGCTCGCCGACGATCGCTCCCACCGTCATACGCGGATTAAGGGAGGAATACGGATCTTGGAAGATTATCTGCATATCGCGGCGTAACGCTTTCATTGTACCGCGCGATGCCTTGGCAACGTCAACCAGGTTGAACTCTTCGCCCGGCTTCGCCAGTGCCTTGGACCTAAAATGGATCTCGCCAGCAGTCGGCTCGATCAGCCGCAGGATGGTGCGGCCAGTCGTGGTCTTTCCGCACCCTGATTCTCCCACTAGTCCCAGAGTTTCGCCTTCCTTGATAAACAGGTCGACGTCATCAACCGCTTTTACGTGTGCCACCACACGGCGGAACACCCCCCGGCGCACCGGGAAGTACTTTTTCAGGTGCTTCACATCGAGCAGGATGTTGTCAGAAGACAATCTTAAATCACCTCTCTATCAGTACAGCCAGCACGCTGTTGTGTGTCCGGGGGCCACTTCTTTCAGTTCCGGTCTCTTGGTCTTGCAAATATCCATTGCGTGCGGACAACGTGGTTCAAACCCACAGCCAGCCGGGATGTCAAACGGGTCAGGAACAACGCCCTTGATTGGGGTTAGACGGTCCTTTTTCGATGCCAACGACGGAATCGAGTTCATCAGTCCTTGCGTGTACGGGTGCTTGGGATTGTGGTACAACTCGTGCACCTCGGCCTTCTCGACAACCTTTCCCAAGTACATGACAACCACATCGTCGGCCATGTCGGCGATCACGCCAAGATCGTGGGTGATGAACTGAATTGACGTATTGAACTCCTTGCGCAGATCGTTCATCAGGTCAAGCACCTGTGCTTGGATCGTCACGTCGAGCGCGGTCGTCGGTTCATCGGCGATAAGCAGCGACGGGTTGCACGACAGCGCCATCGCGATCATTGCGCGCTGTCGCATTCCACCGGAGAGCTGATGCGGGTACTCGTCGACCCGTTGTTCCGGAACTGGGATTCCCACCGCGCGTAGCATCTCGATTGCCTTTTCCCGCGCCTGTTTTTTGTCCACGTGTTGGTGCAGGATGATTGCTTCCATGATCTGGTTACCGATTGTGTACACCGGGTTCAAGCTCGTCATCGGCTCTTGGAAAATCATGGCGATCTGATCACCACGGATGGCACGGTACTCCTTGCCCTTGGGATTGAGTTTGGTGAGATCAGTCACCTTTCCATCTTGATGAAACAGAATCTGGCCTGCTTCAATCTTCCCTGGCGGTGATTGGACAAGCCCCATGATGGACAACGCGGTCACTGATTTGCCGCAACCACTCTCACCCACCACACCGAGCGTTTTCTCCGGCTCGATTTTGAAGTCAACCCCATCCACCGCCCGCACCACACCGTCTTCGGTGTAGAAATAGGTCTTAAGACCATTAACCTCAATTAGCGGCACCGGTTTCCTCCTAGTTGATTAATGTAGGATCGACAGGATAAACCCAAACAACAGGAACACTCCCGCCATGATCGACGTAAGCGTTCGTTTAGGATCCTTAGTCTCATCGCGTCCGAACACGGTGCTCGACATGCCGGCGCCGAACGCTCCGCCCAGGCCGGAGTGCTCGCTCATTTGCATGAGGATGAGGCTCATCATGGCGAAGGAGTCAGCGAAAAACAGGATCTCAAGAATTAGTCGTACCATAAACCGATCGATCC
>WFSM01000008.1 GCA_015485945.1 Candidatus Bipolaricaulota bacterium
TAGCCCAGCGTGATGCGGTCGATCAGGTTCCCGAGCGCCCCGCCAAGGACAAGGGCAAGCCCGAGGTTGAGCAACCGGCTGTGGATGTGGACCACTGCTAACGTGACAGCGATCCCGGCAGAGACGAGAGCCGGAACGAGGATGAACAGCGATCCGCTGCGGGGGAAGATCCCGAACGCTCCGCCCAGGTTGTGCACCAGGTAGATGCGGACAAATCCGGGGATAATGACATGCGGCAGGGGCATGTACACTTGTACCCACCACTTAAGAAACCGGTCAATCCCGATTACACCCGCGGCGATGAGAAAGTAGGAAAGGCGTGCCATACAGTAAGGCTATCGCCTCGCGCCGATCACGTCAAGAACATAATTGCTTCCCGTTTGCAAAATGGATAGTCTTCCGGTATCAATTTGCAGCAGGAAAGGACGAAAATGCGATTAGTTCGATTTATCCACCCCACGATCCCCGGCCCGCACTCGGGGACAGTTGTCGGAGACACGGTCCGATCCAACGGTGATGAGTTCCCGCTCGCAGCGGTGCGGCTCGTTCCTCCGTGCGTTCCGACGAAGATCATCTGTTTGGGACGAAATTACGCCGCACACGCCAGAGAGCTGGGAAACGAGATTCCAACCTGCCCGTTATTGTTTTTCAAGCCGCCGTCGGCGGTGATCGGTCCGGAGGATGAAATCGTGATGCCGGACAGCCCGCGTATCGATTATGAGGCTGAACTCGGGGTGGTGATCGGCACGCGGTGCCGCAACGTACGCCCGGAGGACGCGCGCGCCGTCATCCTCGGGTATACGTGCATTAACGACGTTACTGACCGCGCGGCGCAGAAGTGGGACAAGAATTGGGTGCGGGCCAAGGGGTTTGACACGTCTGCTCCGCTCGGACCGATGATTGTGACCGCAGACGAGCTCGACGGCCCATTTCATGTGATGTCACGGGTGAACGGTGAGCTCCGCCAGGACGGTACCACCGCCGATTTCATCTTCTCCATCCCCACGGTTATCGCTGAGATTACGTCCCGCATCACCCTCGAACCGGGCGATGTGATCGCCACCGGAACCCCGCCCGGAGTCGGCCCATTACATCACGGCGACGTAGTTGAGGTGGAGATTGCCGGAATCGGGGTCCTAAAAAACCGCGTGCGCTGACTCACCCCGATGGCGGTGGTGGCGGCGGATTGTCGCCGTTCGATGAACCGGTAACGGTGATCGTCGCAGTCTGGGTCGCACTCGCTCCGTTGGGGTCGGTCACAGTGAGGGTGACGGTGTAACTTCCAGCGGCGCGGTAGGTGTGGGCTATGGTGGGGCCGGACCCGGTTGTGTTGTCGCCGAAGTCCCACGCGAACGTAAGCGCATCCCCATCCGGATCAGATGATGCTGCCGCGTTGAACGCCACCGTGAGCGGAGCGGTACCCTTAACCGGCGTCGCGGTGAACGCCGCCACCGGCGGATGGTTGAACAATGTGCATCCACCGAGAAATGCCAGCCCGGCAGTGAGCACGATCAACGAAACACTTAACAGCAATAACTTGCGATGGAAGTTCACCTATATTCTCCAAACTACTTGAAGTGGGCCGTCTCAAATACATGCCGATACTTGCGTTCAAACCAAAACAGGCGTAGGTAATTCCCGGCGTGATGACTAGTGTAACGCCAGCCATCACCGCCCTGAAAGCGGCGTGCCGATACGGGGACCACGACATCGCGAAGGAACAAGATCTTTCCTTCCTGCGCCAGCTTAAACGCCAACTGTACGTCCTCGGCCTCGTGCGGATAATCGCCGTCGACACGGAATCCGCCAACGGAGTGAAACGCATCCGCTCGAACCGCAAAATTCGGACCGCAAAACAGCGGCCGCCCAAGACGGTAATTTAACCCCTGGAACCAGGGAAAGAACGACCGTGCAAATCCGGATATTCCCCATGCCCCGGTGAGAAGCAACGTGCCGTAGCTTCCTATCACCGTCGGATCGGTAAACGGTGCGCTCAATCGCGCTGCCCACTCCGGCGGCGGAGCGGCGTCGGCATCGGTGGACAAAATGACGTCACCGCGGGCGGCGGTGAATCCGGCCTGACGCGCCCGGCCTACTCCCGGTTCGTCCACCCTAATCACCCGTGCTCCGAACGCGCGCGCTACTGTACCTGTACGGTCAGCCGACGCGGAATCGACGACGATCACTTCCAATTCCGGCACTGTCTGGCGTGCGAGCGCCCGCAAACAACGCGGAAGGTACTCTTCTTCATTTCTGGCGGGGATAACAACTGAAATTTTCATGGTCGATATTGCTGAATTTTACCCCCTCACCATGGAGGACGCAACGTATTGTCCTCGTTTCATCCGGACATTCGTCCGGTGGAGCCGAAATCCCGGGTCAATTCCGGCGGCGGTGTGCTACGATGTACCATCCGGTGAGCGCTACCGCGAGTGAAAATCCAATAATGCCGATGACCGTCGCCGGTCCGATGCGGGGGCCGATATTCGCGCGCATAGCAAGTGCTGAACCGATGTACAGTGCCCCGACGACAACCGCAAACGAAATCCGTTCCCATACTCGAAGCCCATTAGCAGCGGCGGCCTGCTCTTGTCCCGCTGCCAGCCCGTCCAGCGCCGCCTCAATCTCATCGGGGAGGGTTTCCACTAACCGGCGATACCGCTCCAGCACCGGCAGCCAGTGGCGCACTCGAAACAGATCGGCGTACCGCCGCACGATGAGCCGCCGCACGTACGGCCGTGCCAACGTGATCATATCGAAGTCCGGATCGAGCATTCTCCCCACTCCTTCCGCCGTCACCAACGCCTTTCCCATGAGAACGAGCCCCGACGGGACCTTGAGGCGGTGCCGGTGAAACAGATCGATTCCCTCTTCGAACAGGCGGCGGAAGTCGAGGCGTTTCAGCGGGACCCCGTAATACTCATCGGTCAAATCGAGCAGGTCACGGCGGAGTTGCTCAGTATCTGAAGTCGGTTGCATGCACCCCATCCCGGCAACCTGCTTGCCCTGCCAGGAAACGTCATCGCTCCGCTTGACTTTGGGATGATGGGACGATTGGAAGGGCAGCTGCGTGACCAGGTCGGGGATCTGTTGTTCGGGGTGGTGGAGCGGGATGCCGACTTGATTATCCACGCTCTTGCCGGGATGGGGTGCATGCAACCGA
>WFSM01000009.1 GCA_015485945.1 Candidatus Bipolaricaulota bacterium
ACCACCCACGGTGTTGTAGTTGTAAGCCGCGATAGGTTCACCACCGCCTCATTATCGCCATTGTTTGGGTTATTTCCCTCGGCGGCATTGTTGACGTATACGGAACCGGCGGCCACTGCGGTTGAATCGGAGGAGCCGGTGGGAACGGTGAGTGGAGTTCCCCCCGGCGGGGTGACCGTGAGCGTGAACACGGAATTGCCGGGGTACCACAGGGAAAAATTGAGCGAACCGTTGGACGGCACCAGTGAAAACGTGTACGCGTTACCGTGCAGGGTACGGCCGACGTGGATCATTTGGTCCCCCTCGTTTCCCGCGGACACGACCACCACCCGTCCCGCACCCGTCATAGTCGGTCCCAGGGCGAGCTGTGCCAGTTTCTGCTCGAACAGGCTCGTCCCGTCGTGTGGTCCGTCTTGCCCCCCGAGACTGAGATTGACGACCGCGGGCATGCCAAGGGCGGCGGCTTTGTCGAAGATGTATTTCACGCCGGCAAGGATGTCATCGGTGTAGAATGTCGTCTTCACCTCGATGATCGCTGCGCCTGGCGCCACCCCGATGAACCCCGCGGACGACGACGAGCCGTTACCGGCGGCGATCCCCATTACGTGTGTCCCATGACCGTTTGTGTCTTTTTCGTGCACCGCGCCGGCATTTGGGCCGTACCCATTCGCAATGTCGCTGTTGATCTCGGCTTGGGTGTACTCGGTATTGAACAACCCGGTCTGATCAAGAATGTACAAAATGCGCGCTGACTTTGATGACCCGCCCCCGGTGGCGGCGTAGCGAAAGTCGCGGTGTGAGTAGTCGATCCCCGTGTCTACCGCGCCGATAATAACGCCCTTGCCTGTCACTGGCGGGATCATCGCGTGCAGGATATTGGCCCCGATTGCCGGCACGCTCTTGTTCAAGGTTGGGTGCGCTTTCCACGCCTGCTCCACGTACACCACGTCGGGTGATGCCACCAGCGTCAACAGTCCTGCCACCGGCACGCGCAGCCCGATAATCGTTCCCCCGGTTACGCTCACCGGGAAGCCAAGAAAACGTGCGCCGAAAAACGGATGGACCAACTTGACCAAAACGTGAATCGGTTCTCCGGTGGGGACGGGAAGGGTAATCTTCCATCCCGGCGGGGATCCCACCAACCCCGCCACTGTTGCCGCCGGTGTCTGGCCTGCAACCCACATCTGCAGCATCGGAGACAGCTTTGCGGTCATTCCCCACCCGGCGGTGGCACTAAGGACAACGATCACCACTACAAATAAAAACGCCAGAATTTTACGCATACGGGTATCCATGATTTCCTTCGAAGTGTACTACACTCTCCTATCCAGCACAAAGAGTCAATTTTCCCCGAACCCTACGGCTCTTTACAACCTACATCGGGCTGTGTTATCATCGACCGAACAAAGGAGGCTCATCATGTCGGGAAAGATAGCATTGGTATTGATTCTAGTGGTGGTGATGTCCGGTGCCGCTGCCACTGCGGCCGGGACGGTTACATTGTACTCGCAGGGAATTGCATGCATTGACGAAACGCGGACGGTGACCTTGACCGCGGGTGAGAATACGATCGATCTTCCGGTTCCGGCCGGATTGATCCCGACTTCGCTCGCTGTGCACTTTGCCGGGCGCGTCAGCGAACAATCGTTCCATTACACGCCGCCCAATTCGGTTCTTGCCGCGGCGATCGGGAAGCAAGTCGAGGTGGTGGGGTCGGCCGGATCGGTGTTCCAAGGCACCCTCGTTTCCACAACCAACGGGATCACGCTCCGCGACAGCACCGGGAAGATCATCGTTATCCGCGATCCGCGGCGGATCAGCTTCGCCGGCGCCGATCTTCCCTTGTCCCCATACCTTGAGCTGCGCCTCGCCGCCGATGCTGCGGGTAAGGTTCCAATCGAGCTCACGTATCTCACCACCGGGTTCAACTGGAACATGAGCTACGTGGGGACACTTACGGCGGACGGGAAGACGCTCGCGCTTACCGGATGGGCGCAACTGGAGAATAACTCCGATTACACTCTGTCCGGAGTCACGGTGCGGCTGGTCGCGGGAAACGTGAACACGGCCAAAGAGAACGCGGCACCGCGGGCGATGGCCGCTCCTCTTGCTGCTGCGGCACCAATGCAGGCGCAGTCCGCATTTGAGTATTATCTGTATACACTGCCCGCCGTGATCGATCTTCCCGCCAACTCGTCGACACTTGTGCCGTACGGGGAATTCCCCGTAGTCCCGGTGCAGCGTGGTTATACCTACGACGGCGCCCGTGCTCCCGGAGTAGAAGTGTCGCTGCGGTTTTCCAACACAGCGGCTGATGGCATCGGAGTTCCGCTTCCCGCCGGCACCGTGCGCCTGTTTCAACCGCAGGCTGGTGGAACGATGTTCATCGGCGCCGATACGATCGATCACACCGCGGTTGGCGCGGACGTTGTCGTGCAGGCGGGAACTGCGTTCGATATCACGGGCACCCGTACCCGCACGGCGAGCGCTAAGATCTCGAACTCAACTTATCGCGACACCTACGCGATCGTCATCCACAACTACAAGCACGCGGCGGTCGCCGTGAACGTCGTTGAGCATCCGGCCGGTCGGACATGGAAAGTAACGGCCGCATCGCAGGCGTACACCAAGGTTAGCGCCAATACGATCAAATTTGTCGTCAACGTTCCCGCCGATTCGCAGGCGGAGATTACTTATACCGTTGAATACAGTTATTGAACCCACAGAGATGGTTTCCCGCTACAAGCGAGCGGTGGAGGCGGCGATTTCCCGTCTCCCGGTGAAAAACGGAGTTGTGGACATCGACTCGATTTGGGTGGAGACGTCATTGCCGTACGATCTTCTCCAGGAGATCCTATCGCGACCGGATATCGTACTCCCGGAAAACGTGGAACGGATCCACATGAAGTCAGCAAT
>WFSM01000010.1 GCA_015485945.1 Candidatus Bipolaricaulota bacterium
AGCACATCCCACACCGGCGCCGCGTGGAACGCGGCCGAGGTGGCGATCCGCAGGCCGGTGTAGGAATAATCAGCGCGGTTGCGGAACCCGTACACGCCGAGTGTACCGGGGTCGGTTCCGGTCATCATACTCATCCACGCCGGGATCGTGATCGGGGGATCGACCGATCGCAGCCGCGCAAAGCTCCCCTCACTGACCAACGCGGAGATCGTGGGCAGCTGGGGAAGGAGTTCCCGCAGGAGGTCAGGATCGGCACAGTCGAGCCCAATCAGCGCGAGCTTGGTCATCGGAACGCCTCCCGCAGGATGCGTGCCACCTCGGGGCGGGTGAACTCCGGCGGCAGATCCACCCCCGCGTGCAACAGTTCCCGTACCTTCGTCCCGGATAGGAAAACGTGGTCCTCGGCCCCGTGGGGACACGTCTTCGCCGTCGCCATTCCGCCGCACTTGCGGCAGTAAAACGCATGCTCGAACTTGAGGGGCGTGATTCCGATCTCGTCGGGATCGAACTGATCGAACGCCGCCTGGGCAGCGTAGGTGCCGTAATAGTTTCCCACCCCGGCGTGATCACGGCCGATGATGATGTGGGTGCAGCCGTAGTTGCGGCGGCAGATCGCGTGAAACACGGCCTCGCGCGGTCCAGCGTAGCGCATCGGCGCGGGAAACGTCCCGAGAAGGACGCGATCGGCGGGAAAGTAGTTATCGAGCACAGCGCGGTAGCACTGCATCCTTATTGAGGCCGGGATGTCTCCCGGTTTCGTCTCGCCAACGAGCGGGTTCAAAAACAAACCATCCACCATCTCCAGCGCGCACTTCTGCAGGTACTCGTGGGCGCGGTGGATCGGGTTGCGCGTCTGAAACGCGACGATCGTCCGCCACCCTCGATCCGCAAACGCCCGCCGCGTCTCCACCGGGTCGAGGCGATATTCGGGAAATTCGTTCGGCACCCGGGCCAAGAGCTCAATCTCGCCTCCAATCAAGGTCGTGGGCTCATTGTACAACCGCGCTACGCCGGGGTGAGCTAAGTCGTCCGTCCCGTAGATCGCGCGTGCCTCCCGGCGCAGGTCGCGGGTGTAAACATCGGACACCTGCATGATTCCGTAGGCGGTCCCGTCATCCCCGCACAACGCAACCTCGGAGTCGCGGGTAGGAGGGGCATTAACCGGAAGCACGATCGGAAGCGGCCACACCGTGTTGTCCGGCAGCCGCCAGTCGGCGAGGACGCGGTTGTAGGTAGCGGAGTCCATGAACCCGGTGAGCGGGCTGTACACGCCGGCGGCGATGTTATCGAGCTCGGCGAGATGAAACTTGGATAGCGTGATCTTAGGCAGTTTCTCCGCCCAGTGCCGACGTTCGGCCTTTACTTCACCGGTCAAAACCCGATCTACCAACTCGCCGCCGTGCGGGGTAATCATCGCGCCTCCACTGGCGCCCCGAGTGGCGGGATCAGATCACGCCCTTCCAGATAAGAAATGATCTTCGCGGTTGACTCCGCCACCGTCTCGCGATCGGTGTGCACCACGACCTCCGGGTGCTCCGGTGGTTCGTACGGGTCGTCAATTCCGGTAAATCCGGTGATTTCTCCCGCGAGCGCCTTGCGATACAAGCCCTTGGGATCGCGGGCGATCAGGACGTCGAGCGAGCAGTCCACGTACACCTCGATGAAGTTGTGACAGCGCCGGCGCGCTTCCGCTCGGGCGACGCGGTACGGTGATATGAACGCACACATCGTCGCCACCCCGTTTTTGGAGAGGAGTTCGGCGACGAACGTCACCCGACGGATGTTCTCGTCCCGGTCCTCCTTGGAAAACCCGAGGTCGCGCGTCAGGTCCTGACGCACCACGTCTCCATCCAGTCGCTGCACAAATCGCATCCCGCGCGCCCGCAGGGCGTTCTCCACCGCGATGGCGAGCGTTGTTTTTCCCGCTCCGGGCAGCCCCGTAAACCACACTACGAAACCGTCCCTCATGTTAATGTGCGCGGTTGAACTCTTCCCGCATACGGGCGGCGAGTTCGGGATCAGTGAGGACGTCGATCGCGGTCATCGCCAGCGCCTTGGCGGCGATAATCATTGCATCGAGCCCTCGTTTGGAGATCGCCGCCTGGGCGAACGCGCGCGAGTGCGCGGCAACGCCGTCATCACAGATTTTGATGTAGGTATGGATCGATGGCACGACCTGCGATACGTCCCCCATGTCAGTTGAGCCCATCCCAGCACTGAGCGTCGGTGGGGAAAGCGACTCGCCGATAGATTCCAAATTCGTGGTAAACGCTTGTCCGAGTACGTGATTGGGACGCATTGCTTTATACGAATGACCGACGATGTTGAAATCCAGCTTCGCTCCGGTAGCGAGGGCCGCTCCCTCGGCGCAGTGGCGCAACTTCTCGAGCAGTTCGTCGCGGTACTCGGTCTCGGGCGCACGTACGTAAAAATTGGCGGCGGCGTGCTCGGGCACGATGTTCGGCTTGGCACCGCCGTCGGTGATGATTCCGTGAATTCTCGCGCTGTCCTTGATGTGCTGCCGTAGGGCATTGAGCGCGTTGAATGTTTGGATTACCGCGTCGAGGGCGTTAATCCCTTTTTCTGGTGATCCAGCGGCATGCGCTGCCTTACCGTGAAACTCAAGCTCCACCTCAGTGATCGCCAGGCTGCCCCAATCGACGACGGTGTGCGCCGCGGGGTGAAACATCATCGCGGCGTCAACATCGTTGAACAAACCGGCGTCTACCATGATCACCTTACCACCGCCGCCTTCCTCCCCCGGCGTGCCGAAGAACACCAATCGCCCCGGCAGTTCAGACTTCACTGCTCCTACCGCCAACGCCGCGCCCAATCCAGCGGCGGCAATCAGGTTGTGGCCGCAGGCATGACCGAGCCCGGGGAGGGCATCGTACTCCCCGAGGATCGCCACGGTTGGGCCATCGCTCACCGCGGGATATTCAGCCCTGATCGCGGTGGCAAGGCCGGCTACCCCGAGGTCGACGTTAAACCCACCTTCCTCCAATTTGGTGGCAAGGAGCTTAGCCGCGTGTTGTTCCTCAAACTTGAGTTCGGGATGGTCGTAGATATCGCGGCTCACCCCGATCAGCATCTGTGCCAACTCGTCAATACGGGCACACGCCCGCTGTTTTGCATCTTCCATCTCGCCCCTCCTTATCACTTTCGATCCGTGATGATACTACGCCCGTGCCGATTCACCAGTTGTCGGCGCGTTCTTTTAATTGGAGCCAGCCGTGATACACGCTATAATCGTGTCGGGATGCAGACACTTACGATTGCTCTATTGTCCGTTGTCGTCGTTTGTACTGGTGCGCTGGCAATGGATTATTCCGGCTGGTATCGGGTTAAGCTTGATTGGGACGTGACGGACAGTTCGCTCTCATTTGCCAGCGTGTTCTCCAGCAAGTGGCAATGGACCAACACGATGCGCACCAGCTTGTATCTGTCCCTTGATGAAGACGGCATACATCAACTCAAATTAGGCGGCCAATGGTACGACTCTCCGCAGCGGTGGCGGGGACGGAGTAACTTCACCGACGATGGGTTTGATTATGCTACCCTGGACTGGCGCTATCTCCGTGACCCATGGACCCTGAAATGGGGATCAAAGCTCGATGACGGCGGCACACTCAATTGGGATATCGACGTAAGTTATAGCGCCGATACGCGTGAATGGGAGGTCACCGCCGCCTTTACTGATGCGTTGACATTTTCGTCGTTCACCGGTGTCCTGACCATTCCCCTACCGCGCGCGTGGCATGCTGAGCTCACCGGTACACTCAATCCGACAC
>WFSM01000011.1 GCA_015485945.1 Candidatus Bipolaricaulota bacterium
GTGTTTGCCACCCGGGCTCCAAGCCGGCCAAATACCATTGGGATCTCGATTGTCCGTCTCATAAACGTAGCCAAGAACGTTCTTCATATTCAGGACGTGGACGTTGTTGATGGGACGCCGCTTTTGGATATCAAGCCGTACGTTCCTGATTTCGACGTGAGGCAGGTGGAGAAGTTCGGCTGGCTTGAGGCGAATGTGCACAAGCTTTCAACAGCAAAAGACGACGGGAGGTTTAAGAAATAGGAACTCGCAGGTGAGCAATTACGTCCATGGAGAAAGGCGGTAAGTAAGTCTTGATCACCGCGGAGGACGCGAAGGCCGCTGAGAGCAAACGCTGATATTTTGCAATATCCTCTGCGTCTCCGCGGTAAGAGGTGGCATGGATATTCGTATCGGCTGCTGCGGCTGGAACTATCTGCGTCCCGGTGACGTGGGTGAGGACCGTGATTGGAGGAAGCGCTATCTGCACAAGCTCGCCCTCTACGCCGCCTATTTCGACCTCGTCGAGGTGAACTCGACGTTCTACCGCCTTCCTCAAGTCAAGACCGCCGTCCATTGGTTCGAGCTTGCCCGCGAGGTCAACCCGAACTTCGAGTTCACGGTGAAAGTGAATCAGGAGATCACCCACCGCGATCGGTTCGCGTCCGCACGCTCGTTCGCTGCTTATGCACGCACGGTCGAGATCGCGGACGCACTCCACGCGAGGATCCTCCTGTTCCAGACCCCGGCATCGTTCCGCCCGACGGACGAAAACATCGCCCGCCTGCGCGCGTTCTTCGAAACGGTCGACCGCGGCAGCCAAATGTTCGTGTTCGAGCCGCGCGGGTGGGATGAAAAGGCCGTGGGCATTCTCCCCGAACTCGATTTGATTCATGTAACCGACCCGTTTGTGGGACCGCCGGTGACGACCGGCACAACGGCCTACCTGCGCTTGCATGGTGCGCCTCCCGGTGAGCGGATGTATCGCTACGACTACACCATGGCCGATCTACGTCGGCTCGCAAAGATGATCGCCGCGCTCGCTGCCGATGTGGTCTATATCCTGTTCAACAACGACAACATGTACGCAAACGCGCGTGCCTACGCGGCGAACTTTGTTTGAATCGCAACCCCGGCCCGGCTTAAGATGAGGCATGAAAACCATCGCTGATCTTCCCAAGTTTGACTTGCATGTCCACCTTGATGGTTCGATGCGCTTGGAGACGGTGCTCGAACTGGCGAATGCACTCCCGGCCCCGATGCGGGCCACCCTGCCAGCGGATCTAAAATCCGCGCTGACCCCACCGGGGCAGTGCAGCTTAGAGGAGTACTTGAAAGCATTTCGGATCACCGTTGCCGTTCTTCAGACTGAGGCAGCGCTGACCCGGGCGGCGTATGAGCTGTGCGCCGATGCGGCGGCGGAACACGTAATCTACATGGAAATTCGGTTCGCGCCGCTGCTTCATTTACACCGGGGACTCGATCCACATCAGGTGGTGGAGGCGGTCCTGGCCGGGATGCACAGGGCGGAGGAGGAATTTCCGATCCGGACCGGATTGATCCTGTGCGGAATGAAGCAGGCGCCGGATGCGGACGCGATTGCGACTGCCAAACTGGGAGCGGAGTACCGTGACGCTGGTGTCGTTGGGTTTGACCTTGCCGGCCCGGAGCGGAACTTTCCGCCGTCGATTCATAAGGCGGCGATCGAGACCGCAATCCAGGCGGGTCTGCATGTGACGATCCATGCGGGTGAAGGGTGCTGCCCGGACCACATTAAACAAGCGGTCGATCTCGGGGCGGACCGGATCGGACACGGCGTTTACCTCTACCAGGACCTGGCCACGGAACGGCGCGTTGCTGAACGCCGGATCCCGCTCGAAGTGTGCCCGACGAGCAACCTCCAGATCTCCGGAGTGATGAGTTCTTACTCCGAGCATCCGCTTAAGCGCTATCTCGACCTCGGAATCCCGGTCACGATCAACACCGACAACCGGTTGATGTCGCGGATCACGGTCACCCACGAGCTCGCCGCGGTAAGCGAGGCGTTTTCTCTATCCGCGGATCAGGTACAGACGATCCTGCTGAACTCAGCCGATGCTGCGTTCGCCCCGGATGAGGTTAA
>WFSM01000012.1 GCA_015485945.1 Candidatus Bipolaricaulota bacterium
ATCTCGACGAGTTCACCCGCACCGTCGCGCAGGCGGACGTAGTGATCGACGGGCTGCTCGGGATCGGGGTTGATCGTCCCGTCACCGGCAGATACGCTGATGTGGTGGCCGCTATCAATCGCGCGCCTGGGCTGCGGGTGGCAGTCGATCTGCCGAGCGGGCTTTCCTCCGACTCCGGGACATTAATCGGTACTGCAGTGCGCGCCGATATCACCGTCTCCATGGCCGCGCTCAAGCCAGCATGTCTTCTTTATCCGGCGCGGGAGCACTGCGGGCGGATTGAGATCGTCCCGGTCGGCTACCCGGAGACTGTGTGGGCGGCGATTACTCCGATTGCGGCGGTGCCCGATCGTGCCTGGGTACGCGATCATCTTCCACTGCGCCCTCCTGCCGGGCATAAAGGGACGTTTGGCAAGGTGCTCATCATCGCGGGATCGGTCGGAATGAGTGGAGCGGCGATCATGGCCGCCCTTGGGGCACTGCGCGCCGGGGCAGGGCTGGTTACCGTTGCCTGCCCGCGTGAAATTATGCCGATCGTTGCCACCGCGGTGCCGGAAGTGCTCACCGTCCCACTTCTGGCGACAGACGGATATCTCGGTATGGAATCACGTGCCGAACTGGAGGGCGCAATCGTACGCGCGGATGCGGTGGCGCTTGGTCCGGGGATGGGGCGCGCGGCGCGCACCGGCGAACTCATTCGTGCACTCATTCCCAAAATCGCTGCCCCGATCGTGCTCGACGCCGATGCCCTGGTTGCGATCTCCGGACGGATCGACGTGTTGGACGCAATGGCCGGGCGTGCCGTCCTCACTCCGCACCCCGGCGAGATGGCGCAATTGACCGGAGGAAAGATCGCGGAAATCGACGTCGACCGCATTGAAATCGCACGTGCATTCGCTGCGGACCACAGAGTTGTTCTTCTCCTCAAAGGACGGCCGACCGCGATTGGAACACCGGACGGAAGCGTGTTTCTCAATCCAACCGGGGATACCGGCCTTGCCACCGGCGGCAGCGGTGACGTCCTCACCGGGATCATCGCCGGCATCCTTGCTGGGGGTGCGAGTACGACCGACGCCGCGATCATTGGAGCGTACCTGCACGGCTACGCCGCTGATTATCTCGCCCGGGACCGGTCCGAACGGGCGATCATCCCGCGCGATCTCATCGCCGCACTTCCGTACGCAATCAAAGAGATCGAAGATGGCGCCGACTGAGAAACCGGAGCTCATCGATACCCATGCCCATCTTGATTCCTCCGATTACGACCATGACCGCGCTGTGGTGATCGCGCGCGCGTTCGCCGCTCGGATTGGAGTGATCACCGTCGGAGTCGATTTACCGTCAAGCGAAGCCGCAGTTCAGCTCGCGCACCGCCATCGGCTCATCTGGGCTGGGGTCGGGGTGCACCCCCACGATGCGAAGACGTTTGACGAAAAAGTTGAACAGGGCCTGCGTGAGCTGGCGCGGGAAGGTAAGGTCGTCGCTGTCGGTGAAATCGGGCTCGACTACTACCGCGACCTCTCCCCCCGTGCGGTTCAGCGCGAGGCGTTGATCGCGCAAATCGAGCTGGCGAATGAACTTGGCCTGCCAGTTATCATCCACAACCGTGAATCGACCGCGAACATGCTCGCGATCCTGCGTAACCACCGGCCGCAGCGGGGCGTGATCCACTCGTTCCTCGGCGATGCTGCACTGGCACGCGAGTTTCTCGCACTCGGGCTATACCTTGGGATCGGTGGACCGCTGACGTTCGCCAAAAATGATGTTCTACGGCAAACCGTTACAGGGCTCCCACTTGAGCGAATACTCGTCGAGACTGATTCTCCGTACCTCACCCCAGTTCCCTATCGCGGCAAACGCAACGAACCCGCGTACGTGCGCTACGTCGTCGCTGAGATCGCCCGTCTCAAAGGAATTACCCCGGAGGAAGTCGCCGCCGCAACCACGAAAAACGCGTGTCACCTGTTTTCGCTGTCGCCGGTTGCGTAACCTCCGGTGGATACGGGACACGGTTCGGGATAGCTAGTTATGCCACCCAGTGCGCTAAATCTGACCGGCGACCTGTCTGCAGCAGGCAAATCTGGTAAGATCACCCCGGAGAAAGAGAGGTGATCAACGTGGGAACGGTGAAGAAGAGCTACCTGCCCCATGGAATAGATCCCCGAGCATGTTATTCCACGGGATAAACGCGGTTTCGGTTCCAGGTTGTGCTGGAAGTGCTGAAGGGAGATCGCAAAGAGGTGGAGATTGCGCGGGCGTATGGGATTTATCCTACGACCCCAATTGGAAACGGGAGTTCCTGGAGAAAGGGCCTGAGTTGCTCGGAAAGGACAAAACCGTTACCCAGGAAGAATACTTGTCGCTCATCAAACAGTGTTGATAAGGATGGCACAAATGGTTTCCAGTAGATTTATCAAGCACAAGACGATCATTGATGCGGTCTTAAATCCTAAGTCGCAGTTCCCTTGTACTGAGTTGTACACAGCAGGTAGCACGAGAGTCTATAGAGTAG
>WFSM01000013.1 GCA_015485945.1 Candidatus Bipolaricaulota bacterium
CGCAGCACTCGTAGGTGATGCGATGTCGCTGGTTGACTTATCCCGAGGATCCGAGCGAGGTCGTGGACGCACAGCTCCGACTGGGATAGAAGGTACAGAATCCGCACGCGGGTGGGGTCGCTGAGGGTTTTAAACGTGTCAGCAATCCGTTCCACCACCTCATCGGGCGGCAACTCCGCTTGCAGCTTTTTCGCTTCCTGTTCGGACACCGAATGATACATATCGTCTTCCAGTGTACCGCGATCCGTCCCTTGAACCAAGGGCGCGTTCGTTGTATAAATATACAAGCAATCGTTTATGAAATAGAGGTGTACCCCGCTGTGAACGGGGATGAATATGCAAAAACCAACAGCTGAAGAGCGAACGATCAAATTGAAGGGGTTGAGCTGTGCAACGTGCGCTGTGGATATCGAGCGGGCGCTGCGTAAGGAAGGGTTTCACGCTGCGTCCGTCAACTTCGCGAGCGGTGAGGTGATCCTGCGCGGGGATCTTGACCAGGCAAAACGGGTGATCAAGCGGGTCGAACCGGGAGTGCAATTCGTGCCCGCGCATGCCGCTACGGAGGAAGAACACGAGGATCACCGTCGGGATCTGTACGCCATCGTCCCAGCGCTTGTGCTGTTTTTCGCCGGCCTTGTGGTCCGTTACTGGTACCCCGTCGGCGGAGAATTCACGGTGATCGGACTGTTTGGGGCGACGTACGGGCTCGTCGGTTGGCGGGTGGTGCGTAACGCCGCGGTGAACATGACGCGGGGGCGGATCTTCGACGAGAACCTTCTTCTCGTGATCGCCACCGCCGGGGCGTTCGCTATCCGAGAGTATCCGGAGGCAGCCGGAGTGATGCTGTTCTACGTGGTGGGAGAGTTCTTCCAGGACCTCGCGGTCGGCAGGGCGCGTTCAGCTGTCGAGTCGCTCCTCTCCCTCAAGGTCGACCGTGCGCACCGCATCTCAGACGACGGCACTGTCGACGTTCCCCTGGAGGAGGTAAACGTTGGGGACGTGATCGTCGTGCGGCCCGGGGAACGGATCCCGCTCGACGGGGTCGTCGTCTCTGGGGAGACGACCCTCGACACCTCTGCCCTGACCGGAGAGAGCGTACCGCGTCGTGCCGGCCCGGGGAAGGACGTCCTGTCCGGGATGCTCAACCTGAGCGGCCTTCTCCAGGTAGAGGTGACAAAACCCGTGGGTGAATCGACCTTAACCCGGATCCTCGAACTCGTGGAGAGCGCCGGGGCGCGGAAGGCGAAGACCGAGCAGTTCATTACCCGGTTTGCCCGGATGTATACGCCCGCGGTTGTTGGGTTGGCCGTCGCCATCGGCGTTGTTCCGCCGTTCCTCGGTTGGGGGTCGTTTGCGACTTGGGGATATCGGGCGCTTGTGCTGCTCGTCATCTCGTGTCCGTGCGCCCTTGTCTTGTCGATCCCGCTCGGCTACTTCGGCGGGATCGGGCGTGCGTCCAAGCAGGGGGTGCTCGTCAAGGGGTCGAACTTCCTCGACGCCCTCGCCCGGGTGGACGTGGTCGCGTTCGACAAGACCGGAACGCTGACCGCAGGGGCGTTCCAGGTGACTGAGGTCGTGCCGGCGGACGGCGTGAGCGAACAGGAGTTGCTCCAGCTCGCCGCATGGGCGGAGGCGGGCTCGAACCACCCGATAGCCACGGCGATTGTGGCGGCCTACTCCGGGAATGGATCAACGAACATCTCTTCTGAGGAGATCGCCGGGGAAGGAGTCAGTGCTCAAGTCGATGGAAAGCGGGTGCTGGTAGGCAACGATCGCATCCTGCATCACTTTGAGATCCCGCATCCGCGGTGCGATGTGCCTGGGACCGTCGCCCACGTTGCGGTGGACGGTGACTACGCCGGTTATCTCGTCATCGCCGACGCGGTAAAGGAAGATGCTCCGGCCGCCGTGCAACGGCTGAAGGAGCTCGGGGTGAGGGAGACGGTACTCGTCACTGGGGACAGCGCCGGGGTAGCGGCTGCGGTGGCCGAGCGGATCGGGGTCGATCA
>WFSM01000014.1 GCA_015485945.1 Candidatus Bipolaricaulota bacterium
GCGGATTCTAAAAGGAGATCAGGGGCTGCTGCGTGACCACAACCGTGGTCTGATCGTTAACCTACTTCGTGTTTCCGGTCCAAGTTCACGTGCTGATATCGCCCGGCGCATTGGGCTCGCTCCGTCAGCTTTGACCCGATTAATGCGGAAGTTGCTGGACGACGGATTGGTCATCGAAACGGGCAAACAGCGGACAAGCGGCGGAAGGCGGCCCACTCTTGTCGCGTTCAATCCTCATTACGCCAGCACTATTGGAATCAAGGTAGAGAAAGACCGGCTATTGGGGGCACGTGTTGATCTAAATGGGCGGATCGAGGCGCGCACGGATATATCGCTTGCTTCTCCTACCGAACCTGAATCGGTGTTAAACCAAATTGCGCAGCTGACTCACAACCTTACGCACGGCAAGACACTCGGTGTCGGGTTATGTATCTCAGGGTCGGTCGATTCTGTCCATGGCATCGACCTCTATTCTCCCATTCTTGGCTGGCGCAACGTTGCGTTGCAAACTCCGCTCTCCGCCCGCATGGATACCACGGTGTGGGTGGAAAACGATGTCAACGCACTCACTTTGGCTGAACATTGGTATGGAGCCGGACAGGGATATCATAATTTTATCTGCCTTACAGTAGGAGAGGGTATCGGCGCCGGCGTGGTGATAAATAATGAGCTCTACCGCGGCAGCTTCGGCGGTGCTGGTGAGGTAGGGCATATCACAATTGACCCGGACGGCCCGCGGTGCCGATGCGGAGAACGCGGTTGTCTGGAAGTGTTTGCCTCTGACCGGTTTTTGCGCGGCGAGGCACAGCGGTTCGGATTCTCAGACATTGCAGCATTGGCGGAAGCAGCGCGCATGCAGGAGGACAACGCCCGAAATGTATTCACCCGCATGGGGCGTTACCTTGGGATCGGGGCCAAGAATCTCGTTAACCTTCTTAACCCGGAGGCGATCGTCCTTGGTGGTGAGCGCATGGATACCGCCGATCTATTCCTTCCTGCGTTTGAAGACGAAGTGCGCAACCACTCGTTCCCGGAAGCGGCAAAGGACTTGCAGATCGTTCCCGCTGCTCTCGGTGAGGATGGATTCCTTATCGGCGCCGCTACTTTGGTGAGCGCCGAATTTTTTCGGTTACCGACGGAAAGGATTGAAACATGAAATTGGACTTTGATATAGCCGATGGCGGAAGCCCGCACCTGATAGTAAACGGTAGCCCGTGGTTGCAGGGATTGAAGCCGTTGCTCTACCGTGCCGGCGAGAGGTTAACCGTGGTGTCCGCCGGGGAATGGGAGTCGAACACAGGACGAGATAGAAGGGGCGCATTCAGCATATATCGGCGTGTGTACAGTCATGCTGGCGCGCCCATCCTTAAGCTTACGCTCCAGATCTATTCCGACGTCGCCCATGTGGACATTGAAGTATTGCGCGATATTGCCGGAATCGCCCGCGGGGATTCATTCACTACTCCGGGAGCACTGTTGCCGTGGTTCTCTATTCCCGCCGATTTGTCGTTCTTCCTGGCTACTTTCGGATTGGGCGGAGACGGAGATGACTACCCCGGCGGTTATTGGCCGACGGCGGAGTTTGGGATTGGGCTGGGCGACCTTCCGGATGATGCGTTTGCTCCCATCGTGTTGTACGACGATGAGGCAGCACTCGCCATAGGGCCGGGGAACTTCTTTCTCACCAGTCCACTCGTTCGTGTGAATGACGGAATCGGACGCGGGGTGCATGGATTGGTTGATCGCCTTGCCGCCGGAACCCATCTTGAGACGGTATTTGCGATGGGGGAGAACGTTCCTGACGCTCTCATGCGATTCGGCGACTATCTCCTTGCCCGCGGTGGAAAGTTACGGCCCCGTCCGGATGGTCATCCACTCTTCACGCGGTTGGGATGGTGGAATGCGTACGGCGGTTACTACACCGAACCAATCCGTAAGTTAGATGCGGACAGCCTGTCGAGGGTGATAGCGGAACTACAGAGTCAACACATCCCAGTTGGATATGTGGGCCTCGATCTGTGGTATCCGTACGACCGGATCGGGCAGGCACTTAAATATGTTCCTGATCAGACGAAATATCCGCACGGGATCGGAGAAATTGCCCGTACCACTGACGTCTCCACCGTACTGCATCTGTCGGCGTTAAGTCCCAAAAACAAGTACGGTGCGGACGGGGCCGATCCAACGTTTTACCGGGAGGTGGCGCGTGAGCTAACGCGGGAGGAAGCATTCGTCGCTTGGCATGATTGGCTGCGAACCCAGCAGCACCTGACGCCGGTGTTACGCGCGGATCCGACGATGGCTGAATCCTGGTTCGCCGGGATGGCGCACGCATTTGCCGACAACGGTCTGGACGTTCTCCTGTGCATGCAGACGATGGGGATGAACCTTGCCGCAACCCAACATCCAAACATCGTTGCTGGGCGGGTCCACACCGATTACCTGTTTTCTCAACCCGAAGCACTTGCCGC
>WFSM01000015.1 GCA_015485945.1 Candidatus Bipolaricaulota bacterium
ATTCCGGGGACGGCAGTTTTGCCGACATCACGCAGTTTTGGCGGATCCTGTACGCGGTTCCCCCGCCGCCGTCTCCGGCCGGTTGGGAGAAGCTCGCCCACCGCGAGGCCACATTCGGATGGGTGCAATATCGCGATGGGAATCATAACGGCGAGCGGATGGCGCGGGCCCGCGTCGAGGTGGCGCTTCGCAAATACCGCGAAGCAAACGACTGGGAAAATTACCACACGTGGTTTGTCACCGGCTGCGTGAGGTGATCGCCGCGTGGGGAAACCCACCTGACGGAGGTGAACAATGAAACGAGCGGCAATAGCGCTAGTTGCAATAGCGGTGGTCTTCGCCGTCCTGCCCGCACTTGCCCAGTCGGATGTAACGACCGCGTGGCCATACGGACGGATTACATGGATAGATGGCAAACCGAACGACGCAACCGTGGTTACCAATGAAATCACGACCGCGGTGCACGACGTTTTCTCGTTTTGGGGATTACCGGTGCCGACCCCGGGGCCGCATTGGGCGGACGCTGCCCAGACGAATTCCGACATTGCCTCTTCGAGTTCACCGGCCTACGTTGCGGCACAACCCAAGTGGAACGGAGACCGGGTCCTCCCGTTGATCATCGATTTCTACCCGAATGTTGAGACGATGTACCTTGCCTGGGATGACTTTTCCTTCCGCGGTTCGTTCGCGTACCCACCTTCATCTACGAAACCGAAGGCGCTCCCCTCCAATTTGAGCCTTGTCTACCCGCTGTGGACACCGCCACCGGATGTGGTATATTCAGTATTCGAGTTTCACATGTACGATCTCATCTCCATCGCGCGGGAGCCAGATTGGCAGAGGGTACTGCGCCACGAAATTGCCCACTGGTTGTTCAGCATGTGGTGCCAACAGCATGGATTAAAATTTGATTCTTTCCCCAAACTGATTACCGAGGGGTTCGCCGATTACACCCGTCACAGTCTGAGCAATGAGCCGGACCGCTGGCGCCGGGTTGCCGCGGTGTGGGCGCAGCACGGCGGGCTCGCGGACACGCCTCCAGCGTTGGCCTACGATGTTGGGACGAGCCTCGTTGCCTATCTCGTGGATTGGGACGGCAAGCAGGGATTTCTTGCCGAGCTTCCCCAGCTCGCGGTGGATTGGAATGCTCAGGCCAAGGCGCTCACTCCGGGATGGCGCAAGTGGCTGGGCACGGTGGCGGTATCCCCGGGCGATCGTGCGCTGTACGAGGCGCGATTGGAGCGTTTGTATACGTGTGCGCTCCTTCTCGATCCGGTGCTGCCGCAGCAGGCGTGGGATCTCGTCCATCGTGTGGACGCAGGCGAGGGCACGATGGATGACATCGACCAGTTCTGGCATATCGTCCGCACAGGGCTCATCAAGCCACGGATAGACGGATGGAACGACCTCATCCGCCGTCAGGACACGCTGATCTTCGCTGGGATTCATGATGGTGACGACAATGCCACTCTCAAGCAAATTGGGGATCTGGAGACTAAGCTCAAGGCCGCGTGGTATCACTGGGACGAGTATCGCCCGCTGTACATCACCGGGCTGATCGAGGTAATCGCGCGTTGGGGCCACGTACCGCAGGATAGCAAATGACCCGCGAAATCAACGTCGCCATCATCGGCCAGCGGTTCATGGGGCGGGCGCACGCCAACGCGTACCGCCAGGTGAGGGCGTTCTTCGCGCCGCCGGTCGTCCCGCGATTACAGCTCGCCTGCGGCCGGGACGATGTTTCACTGCGTGATTTCGCGCGCCGGTTCGGGTGGGAGGAACACACGACCGATTGGCACGATGCCGTCACCCGCCCTGACATCGACCTCATCGATATCTGCACCTCCAACGACCTCCACGCTGAGATCGCGATTGCGGCCGCGCAGGCGGGCAAGGCGGTGTTCTGCGAGAAACCGCTCGGGCGCGACCTCGCGGAGGCAAAACGGATGCTCACCGCGGTCGTGGCGGCGGGTGTCCCCCACATGATCTGCTTCAACTACCGGTTCTTCCCCGCGATCCAGCTTGCCAAGAAGCTGATCGCCGACGGCGCCGTCGGCGAGATCCGTCAGTTCCATGCGTTCTATTTGCAGGACTGGCTCGCCGATCCGACCGCTCCGTTTACGTGGCGGGTGGACAAAGCAAGGGCCGGCTCGGGCGCGCTCGCGGACACCGCCGTTCATATCACCGACCTTGCCTGGTTCCTCGTCGGTGAGATCACGGAAGTGGTCGGCGATCTATCCACG
>WFSM01000016.1 GCA_015485945.1 Candidatus Bipolaricaulota bacterium
ATCACCACGTTGGTCGGTTTTTTGTCACTGGGGACCTCGCCGGTGCGCCAGGTGATGCAGTTCGGACTGTTTGTTGGGTTCGGCGTAATGGCTGCATTAGCGATTACTCTAACCTTAATTCCGGCCGTGCTCGAGTTGACCAAAACGCCAACGGGGATCATACGCCGCATGAAACGGATGCACCGGGGGTCTAAACTCGCCCTTACTTCGTGGTTGAACCGGTTGGCACAGATCGTAGTGACGCACCGCAAAGCAATCGTTGTCGTAGGAATTGCGATTTTCTTATTCGCCGCAATCGGTGGAACTCGCCTCACGGTGGAGACGAACACTCTTCGTTTCTTCCGGCCGGATAGTCCGATCCGACAAGCGACGGAGGTAGTGGACAAGAGCTTTGGTGGTTCGGAGAACCTGTCGGTGATTGTCGATGGAGATATTAAATCTCCGCGGGTACTGAACTCGATGCTCGCACTCGAGCGGTGGGCGAAGAAATTACCCGAGGTCGGTTACACCGTATCTATCGCTGATTACGTAGCTCAGATAAACGAGTCGCTGCACGACAACGATCCAGCTCAGCACGTGATCCCGCCGACGCGCAACGCAGTGGCACAGGAGATCCTCCTCTACGAGATGTCGGGCGATCCGTCCGATTTTTCCCGCGTGGTCAACTACAATTACGACGAGGCACGCATTGCGATGCGGATGAAGTCGCTCACCAGCGCTCAGCTTGGGAAATTGGTTGACAAGATTGACTCACGAGCAGTCGCTATAGCCAACGACAAATTCGAGGTAAAGATCACCGGATCATCCTACCTATTCAAGGTTCTTACGGACCTACTCGTACACGGCCAGATCTGGAGTCTACTCGTATCACTGTTTGGGGTAGCACTCGTGGTCGGGTTGATCTTCCGGTCGATACGGTTCGGACTTCTGAGCATGATCCCACTTGGGTTTACGATCATACTCAACTTTGGCGTGATGGGGTGGCTCAATATCCCGCTTGATACAGCGACGACGATGATCGCCAGCATCGCCATTGGAATCGGGGTCGACTACACGGTGCACTTCTTGTCCAAGTACCGGCGCGAGCGCCGGGAAGGACGGGAACAACACGACGCAGTAAGTGAGACAATCCGCACCACTGGCCAACCAATCATCTACAACGCGGTGGCGGTAGCAGCCGGCTTTGCTGTGTTACTGTTTTCCAGTTTTGGACCGATCGCTACCCTGGGAGCACTCGTTGCCGTAACGATGGGGATCAGCGCACTTGCCGCGCTCACCCTGCTTCCAGCAGCGCTGCTGTTGATCAAAAAGAAGGTATGAATGACCAGTGAAAATATATCCCAAAAAGGAGGAACTACAATGAAAAGCAGAACTAGGTTGATGTGGACGATGGTGTTGGTCGGAGTGCTCGCGCTGAGCGCGACCGCAGTCGCTGGCGGCCTCACCGGGAGGCAGATCATCGAAAACGTCGATAACGCGCCAGTGGCAAACGATGCACAACTTCTGATGACGATGACCCTGATCAACAGCCAGGGGCAATCGCTGAGTAGGCGGATGTGGAGCTGGAAGCAAGGTACGACAAAAACGGCCCTTGTCTTTCTCGCTCCGGACGATGTGAAAGGAACGGCGTTCCTCACCATCGAGCTCCCGGATTACTCGAACGACATGTGGCTCTATCTGCCGTCGCTTGACCTGACTAAGCACATTGACGCCAACAGCAAGACACAGAGTTTTATGGGATCGGACTTTACCTACGATGACATGGGGCACCGGAATATAAACGACTACGATTATGAGATTATGAAGGAGAGTACCTACAATGGGCACCACGTCTACATTGTCAAAGCAATCCCCCATGACCCGCAGGCAATTGGATATAGCTACCTGATTTCATGGATCAGGGACGACATCTGGAAGCCAGTGAAGGTCGAGTACTACGATCTCTCCGGCAAGTTGGAGAAGATCCAGACTAACTCGGATATTAAAAAGATCGACAGTTACTGGGCAGTTACCAAGATGGAGATGGAAAACGTGCAGACTAAGCATAAGACGATCGTCACTATGACCAAGATCGAGGTTAATATCGGTGTTCCGGCTGAGGTATTCACCTCCGCTGGGTTGCCTAAGCTGTTGAGTCTGGTCCCGCAGCAGTGAGGGCCACCCACCCGGGCGGGGTGTGGAGGGGATTACCCCTTCCACCCCGTCCTACCAATGAACGCAGGTTGAAAAGGAGGAAATGATGAGATCGGGATGCAAATTGATTGTGTCACTATCGCTGCTCATATTCACTTTTAGTGGAATCACTGTGGGGGCGCTCGGTGGCACCAAGACGCCGGTGCAATTGCTCGTAATCGATGAAACTCACAGTATTCAAAGCTCGCTTCAGATCGAGCTGTTCGCGCGGGCGTTGATCGAAACGGGCGAGTTCCGCATCCATGCGTTGACGAAGATCCCCACGGAGAGGAATCCGGGAGCGCCGTACGACCTCGCGGTCATCGTGCCGGCGAACGTCGATCAAGTGTGGATAGTGACCCCGGATCTACCGTCCCGGTTGCCGCCGTCTCTCGCCGGTCCGGCCCGTATGGTGGAATCGCTGGCCGAGCGCATGTACGAGGGGGACAGGTCGCTCGACCGCCGGGCGGTCGTCGGGGTGACCGACGATCTGTTCCCCGCGGTGTACAGCGGTTTCTTTGTGCGGAACGGGTGGTTGTAACGCGCGGTGCACTGTCTTATCCTGTGGCAGATGAGGAGGCGGAATGTTCAAGCTGCATACCCTGGCCCGGCTGGTGCGGAGGAAGCGGCGGATGCCCGGGGACAAGGTGGTTACGGTCACCACGGCGGACAAGGTGCGCACGGCGGTCGGGCTCATGATAAGACACAATTTCTCCCAACTGCCGGTGCTGAACGACAAGACCGGCGCAGTGGAAGGCGTGATCAGCACCGATTCCATCGTGCGGGCAATATATCACTTGACCAGTCCCGATCTGCCTGGAGGAGCGGTGGTTAACGTTATGGGACTAGGCGTTACCCAGTGTCTGGAAGCAGCTCCGCTCCGTCCTGGCCAGAGCGATATGCTCGCCATGGGAAGAACGTTGGAGAATACACCATATCTGCTGGTAGGTGAGAACAGCATAGTTACTGACATCTTAACCCACTATGATATTGTGTATCTATTTCGCGAGCTCGCCGCCCACTTCTTGGCGATTGGGACCATCGAGCAGCGCCTCCGAACGCTGATCACGAAAGTGCTCGACACTCCGGAGAAGCTAGCAGCAGCGATCGACAACGCGTTCAGCTATCGCAAGGAGAATCAACCGCGCACACTCGCCGATATGTCGCTGGACGACTACAGATCGTTGATCATGAACAAACACAATTGGCCGAAGTTCGAGCCGCGCTTCTCCGACCGCCAAGCGACACAGAATCGCCTCATCAAGTTGCGTGATCTGCGGAACGATCTGTTTCACTTTCGCCTGCACATCCTGAACCCCGAACAACGCGATTTCATCCAGAATACCGTGCACTGGCTCGAAAACTTGGTGTAGCAACGGCATAGCTGCGGTCAGTCGTTGTCGGTTGGTCCGAGATCGGGGATGAACCCGCGCAGGACCGAGCCACCCACAAACTCGCGCAGGATGGAGTCGCTGGGGATGGTATCAGTGGGATAAGGTTCAAACCAGCTTAAGAACGCGAGCAGCCGTTCTGCTTCGATCCGCTCGCGTGGGCTGCGCACCTGCAACAACAGCGGTTCCACCAGCGGCTTCAGCACTGACAATTCGTACGCGAGCGCGGAATTGAACATCGCGTCCGCTTGCTCCTGGTACGGGAAAATGTTCTTCTTCTCGCCCGCGCGGACGTTGTCCCACATCTTGAGCGTTGCTTCCGCCGGGTAGTTGCGGTAGATGGAATCGCGCACGATGCGGCGGATAAGGCGGGTGTCGATC
>WFSM01000017.1 GCA_015485945.1 Candidatus Bipolaricaulota bacterium
CCCGGCGCGGACCAGGGCGTGGTCGTCAACGATCGCGATCGTGGTCTGTGGCATACGGAACCTCCAATTTTACTTGTGTCCCCGCTCCGGGAGCCGACGTGATTGTCATCCTTCCGCCGATTCCCTCGATCCGTTCCTTGATGCCTCGCAATCCTAATCCCGGTGGGCGGTGAGGATCGAACCCAATTCCGTCGTCGGTCACTGTGAGGCTTACCCGCTGCGGGGTGTGCTGCACGGCGATTTCCACGTGGCGGGCACGCGCATGGATGTGGATGTTACGGAGCGCTTCTTGGGCGGCGGTGAACAACAGTCCCTCCATTTCACGGGGCAGGCGGGTGGAAAGGTCAGTCGTCACGCGTACACGAAAACCACCCGCCTGTTCCGCCATCTCGCCCAGCCGATGCAGCGACGGTGCCAGACCGAGATCGTCGAGGAGTGGTGGACGGAGAGAGTGTGCCAAGCTGCGTGTCTGCGCGATCGCCTGATCAATCGTGGTGAAGATCGTCGCACGATGGTCCGGGGGGACGGCATCGCGCAACGCCGCCACCTCCAGCTTGACGGCGGCAAGGGTTTGGCTGAGCTCGTCGTGCAGGGTGCGCGCAATGCGGCGGCGTTCCTCGTCCTGCGCGGTGAGGATCTGCTGAGAAAGCCGCGACAGCTCGCGCTCGCGGGCGGAGAGGGCGCGGTTTTTCTCGGCGTAAACCGAGGTGAATGCGCGCACGGTGTAGGCGAGCGGGGCGTATACTCCGACTGCGCCGGCGAGGATTGTGATCAAATTGTACGTCAAGCTGCGGTACGGCACGGTGTGGAGGGGAAACAGGGAGTGATGTGGAATCACACCCGCGTATTCGAGCAAAACAAGCGCGGAGTAGGATAGGATGATGAGCCCGGTGATAAGGTAGCCCTGGAGTTCGGGAAGGAAAAAGTTGGCATAGATTACGGTGAATAGGTAAAAAATGATCCCGATCCATTCGCTTCCCCCCATCAGGTTGACAAGAAATGTGATGATCACGATTTCGGCGATGAAAAACCCAGCGTGTACCCAATGGAGGCTGCCCGCGTTCGGCTGCCGTTCGATCAAATACTTGAACGGGAACGTGAGCAGAAACCACACGACCGGTGCGTAGAACAGCGGGTTCAGGTAACTGATGTGAGTGGTGAAAATGGCGATAAGCGCGATGGCGGAAAACACCCCTAGGGTGATCCGGCGGGCGATTATCGTCTTCAATACGGTCCGCTTCAGCTCTGCGAACCCCGCGTCTCCGGCCATCGGAGTGATGTCTACTTTAGAGTGGGGGGGAGGACGATCTTGCCGAAGTTCTTCTCGTATTTAGAGATGTTGTCGCCGATTGCGTGGTACAGGCGTTTCATGTGCCCGGGGTTGAGGATGATCCGTGACACGAGTAGAGCTTGATCCGCCTGCGGGGTCTGCGCTTGTGGATCGATGAATAAGAAGTCGATGATGAACTCCTCCTGGCGATGGGCGATCAACGCAAGGTTGGAGTACACCCCGCGCCGCGTGTCATTTTCCGCTGCTATCTGCATCTGTCGTTCTGCCATTACTGTCACCTCCATAGGATTAACGAAAGATGGTAGCGGGCTGTGAGGTAAACGGCAACTTAGGATGCGAGAAATCGGGAGAAAAACTGTTCGATCGTGCGGCGGTGCCGGCCCGGAATCAGGATGTGATGGTTCCCCAGCGGTGCGGTGAGGAGAGAATCCACGGCGCCGTCGATGGTAATTTCCACCTGTGTCCGGCACAGGTCCTCACGGAACGATGTTTCCGCGGTTGTCCCCTCGCGTATGAACAACCGGTCGAGCCGTTCTCCTCCCAGTCGGAACACAGTGCACGGACCGGGTGGGATGTGTGCCGCGATTCCCACCCCAATTCCGGATTCAAAATGGCTACGTACCGCATAGCCGGATGATAGCGACAGCGGGCAACTGCAGTGCGCGATGATCAGCCGGCGCGCCTCCACGTCAACTGCGGCGATGTTTGCCATAAACGCCGCATTGGCGCCGAGCAGGGTACCGAGGTACATAGAAAATAGCGCCTGCAGATCGCCCTCACATCCAGCGGGTACTTGTTCATCGTTCAACCGCGACAGGGCGTAACACCCGGTATTGTGCAGTCCGGTGACGAGGTCGAAACAGCGGAGGGTAAACGCGCTGAGGCGGTATTCGTCGACCAGCTGCCGCAGTGCTGTGTAAATCGCAACCGCTCCTTGCAGCTCCTTTGTGCTTGGCTCGGCGACGCTCACTGCACCTTTGGTGAACCGGGTGACGTCGCGCCGCGGTGCCTTCACTTCCCGTACGCGGGCGATCAGCTCTTCGACCGGGATTTTCACCAACTCTATTCCCAGACGTCCCTTGAGAAACGCGCGATCGACATCGCTTGCCACCAGCCATTCCGACGGATCGCCGATGAGCCCGATGCGGCTGAAGCGGAGCTTTTCCCACGCTGATCGAATCCGCAGTTCCTGGGCGATCCCGGCGGCTATCCTCTCCGGCGTTCCGAACAGGATTATTCCCTCGCCGCCGTCTTGACGGATGCGCGCCAGAATTTCCAGTGACGCCGGCAGCGAGTTGTGGCCGGGATGGGCGATGAGAATCGCCGGCTGCGGCAGTTGCGACACGACTTTCAGCACCTCTCGTTCCACTCCGCCGGTGAGAACCAACACCGCCGCCAGTTCCTTTCCGCTGGGGAACTCCACTTCGGTGATGGTGAAGTCAACCGTGGCGCGGATTCCGGCGAGCACATGTTCCTTGATGCGCGCAACCGCCTGCTCGCCGTGGAGCGAGGATGCCTTCACGATCAGTTCTACATTGTCCATAGCTTGATCCTAAGCGGAACAAACGTGCGGTTAGATGTAAGCGCGGACGTCAGCACCGGACACCGGTGACGTGCGCGCGTTCCCGGTGGGAATGGTAAACCGGAACCAGGGCACGTGTGCGTTGACGCATCCTTCCGCTGATCATATAATTCAAAGTGGCTGGCGGCGTAGCCAAGTGGCAAGGCAAGGGACTGCAAATCCCTCATTCCCCGGTTCGAATCCGGGCGTCGCCTCCACGGGTGGTTAGCTCAGCTGGGAGAGCGCATGCTTGACGTGCATGAGGCCAGAGGTTCGAGTCCTCTACCACCCAGTTCTCATTTATGTGTAGCGGTTGCATTTTCCCGGCGGCATTTGCTATAGTTGACAAAATCCCACTAATGAACTCGGAAAAAGGAGGAGGAAGATGAAGCGGATATTGGTTGTAGCGTTGTTGGTCCTGATTGGGTTGGGAGTCACCGCTCTGGGGGCGCCCAAGATCAGTGTCAATCAAACCCAGTACGATTTCGGAGAGGTAATCGCCGGAATTGCGGTAGGACATACGTTCGTCATCACGAATACGGGAGATCAACCTCTGGTGATAAGTAATGTCCGCACGAGCTGTGGCTGCACCACCGCTGCTCTTGCCAAGACAACCCTTAACCCCGGCGAAGCGGTGAACCTCGCCGTAACGTTTGACACCGCCGGGTACAGCGGCAAGGTCGGTAAGACCATCTACGTTACGTCGAACGATCCCACCACCCCGGTGCTTACACTGCTTCTCACCGGCACGGTCAAACACAGTGCGGCGTATAACATCTCCGCCGCTGACCTCAACTACCTGTTTTACGTACTGATCGACATCCGTCCTGCCAAGGAATACGCAGTGTCACATCTGCTCGGGGCGATCAACATTCCGTACGATCAGCTCACGTCGTGGTTGCCCAAGCTCCCTAAGGAGGTACTTATCGTGCTGTACGACGATAATGGGACCCTGTCCGACAAAGCGGCGCAGATGATGATCAAAGCGGGGTTCACGCAGGCGAAGAGCCTCCTCGGCGGACTGAATGAGTGGCAGCGGATATACAAAGATCGATTTTTGTTCACGCCCTGATTGATCTGTCCGCTCCCTGTTGCCCGTAACTCGGGATGCGAGTATCATATGCTAAAACTTGCATATGGGGGATAAGATGGACAATTGGGCGGAGGCGTTTCAGGCGCTCGGGAACCGTGAGCGCCTGCGCCTCTTTTTCCTACTTGTCCAACGGCCGGATGGCTGCTGTGTGTGCGAACTGGTGGAAGCACTTGAACTGCCACAGTATCAGGTATCCAAGCACTTACGTGCCCTCCGTCGTGCCGGCCTGATCAAAAGCGTTCGCATGGGGAGATGGGCGTACTATACGGTCGCCGACTCAAGGGTGGGCAGAGAGATGGCGGCGTTTACCATCCGGGTAATTCCCGATTCGGCCCTTACCGATGCCGTTTTTCGACTGCGGGCAGCGGTAGCGCGGCGGGAGGACGGACGCTGCGTGGTTCAAGCGCGCCGTCCTGGAGATAATAATGCCCGAAACTAAAGCGCTTCCAGTGTTTGAGCGTTATCTATCCATCTGGGTGGGCGGATGTATCCTGGTGGGCATCGGGATTGGCTGGTTATTCCCTGCGTTTCCGGAACTGCTCAACAGAGCACAACTGGCGCACGTCTCAATCCCGGTTGCGGTCCTTATCTGGGCGATGATTTATCCGATGATGGCCCAGATCGACTTCGGCAGTATCCGTAACGCCAGTCGGCGCCCGAAAGGGCTGATCTTAACTCTGGTTATTAACTGGGCGGTCAAGCCGTTCACGATGGCGGGGATCACAGCACTGTTTTTGTTCGTCGTATTCCGAACAGTGATCCCAGCTGGGTTGGCACGGCAATACTACGCCGGAGCAGTTCTGCTTGGGGCGGCTCCGTGTACAGCGATGGTGTTCGTATGGAGCTACCTCTCTGCCGGCGATCCCGCGTATACCTTAATGCAAGTAGCGGTGAACGATCTCGTCTTGATCTTCCTCTACGCCCCCCTCGTCAAGACCCTGCTTGGCCTGTCGCGGATCTACGTGCCGTATGACACGGTGCTTCTTTCGGTCGGGTTGTACGTGGTGGTCCCACTTCTGATCGGTTACCTATCACGGCGGTATCTCGTCACCCAACGCGGGGCAGCCTGGTTCAGAGGTACGTTCCTGCGTCGGCTACGACCGGTAACGATCATCGGATTGTTGCTGACGCTCATCATTCTGTTCTCATATCAAGGGGGAACAATCGTGCACAATCCCGCGGCTATCTTTTTGATCGCGGTTCCACTCGCAATTCAGACGTTCCTGGTCTTCATCCTCGGGTATGGAGCCGCTTACTTCATGCAAATACCGTACCAAATTGCTGCACCAGCGGGGATGATCGGAGCGAGCAATTTCTTCGAGCTCGCGGTGGCAGTGGCAATCTCTTTGTTCGGAATTGGATCTGGCGCCGCATTGGCCACCGTTGTCGGGGTCCTGGAGGAGGTACCGATCATGCTCTCCCTGGTATGGTTTGCCAACCGCACCCGGGGCTGGTTCCCAACTTCGGTTAAGGAAGTGACATGAAATCGGTCCTGTTTGTGTGCGTGGAGAATTCATGCCGCTCGCAGATGGCGGAGGGATTTGCCCGTGCCCGCGCTCCATTTCCACTTCGTATCGCTTCTGCTGGTACGAATCCCGCTCCCCGTGTGGACCCAACTGCGACGGCGGTGATGGCGGAGGTGGGGATCGATATCTCAGGGCAGACCCCCAAACTCATTGCGCTTGGGGAGGTGGGCGGATACGACTACGTGATCACCATGGGCTGCGGTGCGGATAGGATCTGCCCGGCCGGGTTCATTGGGGTAAATGCCGATTGGAATGTCCCCGATCCGAAGGGGAAGGGGATCGAGGAGTTCCGCCGCGTGCGCGACTTGATCCGTACCCGTGTGGATGAACTTTTCAACGAGATTGCAAAGGAGGAACGGTGAGATCGATATATCGGGTATCCTTGTTGGGAGCGTTGTTGGTCGTGGCACTGTTCGCCGTCACTGCCTTGGGAACGCAACTTATTATGTTCTACGAGACGGGTTGTCCGCACTGCGCACGCATCGAAGCGTTTCTGAACTCCATCGCTCCCAAGTACCCGCAACTTGAGGTCACGCGTTACGAAATTCACAATCCCAAGGTACACGACCTTCTTAATCAGCTTTTGGTCGCATACCACGCCAAACTTGGTTCGGTCCCGATCATCTTCATCGGCGATGTTGCGATGGCCGGCGGTACTTTCTACGGCGTTTACGCAACGCCGACAGCGGTGACCGGCCGCGCTGAGGAAATGGAACTTGAGCGTGTGATCCAGCAGGCGATCGCCGCTAACGCACCGTCTCCACTGACGCGGATTAAAAACGCGAGTAGTTCCGGCATTGCCGAACAGCTTACGATCCCGGCAGTCGTTCTCGCTGCCGCGGCCGATTCTGTCAATCCGTGCACGTTTGCAGTGTTGGTTCTGCTGTTGGGCACCCTGCTCGTTGCCGGGCGGAAAGGCCGGGTATTGCCCGCTGGGCTGGCGTTCACGGGCGCGATCTACATCTCATATTTCTTGATGGGGATTGGAATTTTCTCCGCCATTCAGGCAGCCGGGGTACAGCGCCCGTTCATCATCGCTGTGTCCGGGCTGGCCATCATTATCGGGCTGTGGAACATGAAGGACTATTTCGCCTATGGTAAGTGGTTCTCCATCGAGGTCCCCGCCCGCTGGCGTCCGACGGTAAAACGGATTACAGGGTCGGTAGTTTCCGTCCCCGGCGCGTTCGTGGTCGGAGTGCTTGACTCGCTGTTCCTCCTTCCCTGCTCGTCTGGCCCGTACATCGCGATCCTCGCGCTCCTGTCCAAGACAACAACACACACGCAAGGGATTGGTCTCCTGTTGTTGTACAACTTGATTTTTATCATCCCGCTTCTCATCATCACTGGTGCGGTCCATTTTGGGTATACGACCACCGCCCGTGCGGAGCGATGGCGGTCGGCGCGGTTGGGGAAGTTGCATCTTGTATCGGGCGCGATCATGCTCCTCCTGGGGGTGGGAATGATCATCGCGGTTCAACTCGGATATCTGTGACCGGAGGGATGGATATGAACAGACGTGTGTTGTTATTGACGTTAGTGATAGGGTTAGCGATAGCAGTGGGAGGATACGCGGCGCAGGTGCAGACCACATCGCATGTGGCTGCCACGGCACACGTGCAGACCGAGTCGCATATCACTGCCCCCCAGATCGTCGTGTTCTACAAGACGGGGTGCTCACACTGTACTCACATGGAAGAGGTACTCACCGCGCTCCTATATAAACATCCCAACATCAAGGTGGCTCAATATGAGATCGATTCCCCGGGTGCGCGGGGGTTGCTGAACCGATTGGCGGTTCATTACAAGATCCTGCCCACCCAAGTGCCGGTGGTATTCGTGGGGGATAAAGCGATCGTCGGGTGGACATCACGGACGCAAGAATCCGCTCTGGGCACCGCGATCAGAGACTGTGTGACACAAAAATGTCCGTCCCCGCTTGACTATGCATCCGAACCGACCCTGCCGTGGAACGACATCATGTGGCTCGGCGTGATCCTGGGAGTGTTTTTGGTACTCCTCTTTATCCAGCGCTAGAGGTTGTCGAATTAATTGCGACCCCATATACTGGCGGCGGACATGGCGAATACTGAATTAGCCGATCTCAGTAATGAACAGCTTCTCAATCGATTGCAGGAGCTGACCAGGAATGCCGGGAATCAGCGTGAACTCTCGCGGTTGCGTGAGGAAATTGTTACCCGCAATGTTGGGTTAGTAAAGTCGATCGCCCTCGAATTTGTTAACTCCGGAGAGGATTTAGATGACCTGGTGCAGGCGGGATATATCGGCTTGTTGAACGCTGTTGTCAACTTTGACCTATCGCGCAATGTTCGGTTCTCCACGTACGCAAGCCACCTGATCCGCGGGGAAATTCGCCACTACATCAGAGATAAACACGCGCCAGTGCATATTCCCCAATGGGTGCAGGCGATGAACACCCGCGTCACTGAGGCGGAGGAACAATTCTTTCAACGGGAAGGGCGGCCGCCGACGCTGGCGGAACTGGCTGCTCGGGTGGGGATAGCCGAGGAGCAGCTGATCGAGGTTCTACGGGGGCGGGAAGCGATGACGTACGTGTCGATCGACGAGCAACGCCGCCGTGAGGACCCCAATCCGCCTGCTCCCACAATCGATCGGATCGCTCAACAGGAGAAAGGTCTGCCGCTGGATTTGCGAATGCGTGTCATCACCGCCATCGATGAACTTGCCGAGATCCAGCGCCGGGTGGTAGAGGGACTGTTCTACCAGGGAAAATCTCAGGCAGAAGTGGGGAAAACCCTTGGAATTTCGCAACGCCAGATTTCGCGGATGAAACAACTGATCTTAGACGAATTGCGGGAGAAACTCGATCCACCGCCGCCGGGGAAGCACTAAATCGTTCCAGTTGTAGGAATAATAAAGATGATCATGACAATGAATACGCTAGGAGATCCAGGAGTAAGCGACTTGTTGGCGTTGATCGGGAACGCAGTCGAGAAACTACAACGGAGTGTGTCGTTATTTGAGGAGTCAGACCGTCAGGCTGGGATAGCGGAACTGCATGAGGTCATCGATGGCATTGACCGTTATGTGCAGGGAATGAACGACGATCCGTTGCTCAAGCTCGCTGCCATCGATCGTGAACTTGTCATCCAAAAGCTGAATGGAGTTAAACAGGAGCTGTTCGTGATCATCAACGCACTCACTGCTCCGTCATCGTAACTGTCATGCCAGTGCACAAACGGGTGGTGATCACCGGGGGGACACACGGAATCGGCTTTGCTATCGCCACCGAGCTGGCGGCGGCGGGGTACGCTCTTGTCCTCAACTATGCTCACGATGATAGAGGGGCAACCCGAGCACGAGACCAGTTGCCCGGACATGAAGTCACGCTCATCAAAGCCGATGTCACCCGTGAGGACGATGTCAACCGCCTTGTGGCAGCAGCGACCGCAATTGGTCCAATTGACGCGTGGGTAAACAACGTCGGTGATTTCCTGTACAAGCCGTGGTGGAAGACAAGTACGGCGGAATGGGATGAAATTATTCGCAGCAATCTCACAAGCGCATTTTTATGCTGCCGCGCAATTGTTCCCCACATGCGTGCCCGCCGTGCCGGGGTGATCATCAACATCGGGATGATGCACGCCGAAGTGCCGCGTGCGGTACCGAACACGCTCCCGTATACAATCGCCAACGCTGGGCTGGTTGTTCTCACCAAATCGCTTGCCAAAACGGAGGGCCACTACGGGATCAGAGTGAACACCATCAACCCCGGGTTTATCGCCACCGGGGCAAATCCGCTACCAGCGGGGGTGGAGATCCCGCTCGGCAGGCCGGGAACACCAGAGGAGGTGGCCGCCGCGGTGGCATTTCTCGTCTCGAACGCTGCTTCCTACATCACCGGCGCGGTCGTCGGAGTACACGGAGGCGCGTACCTCTAAGGCGAGTTTACCTGCGTCTTGTAACCGCCGTCAGCCCGATTGATGGTGATCGTCGTCGTCTGCTGCGCTTGGATCACGACGTTGTTCACCACGGTGGGGGGAACGGTATCAATGACCACGCGATAAGTGCCCGCGGGCAGCTTGGGAGCAGCCCCGCTCAGCTTGCCGGTGAACACCTCAGTGCCCGCTTGATCATATACGTGGTAAGTGATCTGGGTCGGAAGGGCGAGGGCCTGGCGTAGTTCGGTGCTGCTGCGGGCGTCAAAGTACACGCCCCCGGTGACAGCGGCGATCTTCTTGAGCTGAGCGCGGGCGAGAGATGCCTCAGCACCCTCGCCGATGTCGAATCCGACGACGTGGATCTTGAGGTTATAGCCTGAACTGATCAGGCTCTCCGCCGCCTTTACTGGATCCCCGTGGCAGGTTTCGATCCCATCGGTTACGAGCAGGATCAGATCCGGTCCACTGACGCTGGCGAAGTCGTTCTTAGCCTGCTCCAACGCATAGGCGATCGGGGTTGCCCCTCCGGCTTCGATAGTCTGAATCTTGGTACTCAATGCGGCGTGGTTGATCGGTCCCATCGGCACGATCAGCTGGCTGACATTGCACCCGCCGAATATGCGCAGGGCCACGTTTGTTCCTGCAGGGATCGTCTTGACCAGATCCTCCAGGACTTGTTTGGCGACGGCGATTTTGGTCGAATTTTCGAATGATTCATCCATGCTCGATGACGTATCGAGGATGATCAACAGGTTCTTCGGGGCTCCGGTGGCAGTGAGCGCGAGCTCGCCACCGGGACGCAGTTCGAGTGCCCCTGTTGCCTCACCAGCGGCGCGCACCGGTCCCATTGCCCCTACTGCGTCGACACTCGGTCCGGGGCACGGATGGTGGTCCTCATCTCCGGGCACGTCTTGGATAC
>WFSM01000018.1 GCA_015485945.1 Candidatus Bipolaricaulota bacterium
ATCACCACGCCGATGACGATCCACGGATGATCAACAATCCAGGTGAAGAGTTTCCGCATCAGAGCCAGCCCTCTCTAACGTACAATGCGGAAAACAGCCCCGGGAACAGATCGGCGTTCACATCGGTTGCTGTTCCCACCCCAGCAAACACCTTGTTGATAACCGTTTCGAGTAGCGTGACCGCAGCCTGTGCTTGCGGAGGAAGCGCCGCCAAGTCGCGGGTAATCACCCAAATTTGGTGCACCGATCCGTTATCAAGCCCACGTGGAAAGATGATCACGATGTCGTACGGCTGTGCCGGCGGGGTCTTCCCCGCCAGCGGGTCGACGTAACTCGATGACACATCGACCATGTCCGCGCTGATGGCGAACAATCCCATCTTCCTGACGATATTAGCGGTTATCCCCACCCGCATACTGGACGTAAACGTCTTTGTTTCGTCAACGATCAACAACCGCACTGCCGGCGTCGGGCGAGACACGCGCGCCGACTGGGCCACAGCCGTCACTCCGCCCAACAGCAATGCGGCAACGGCGATAAGCGCAATCACTTTCTTAGTCATCATTATCGCCTCCTTTCTTAAGTCCATTCCAGATGAAATCCGCCAGCTCCGCCGGCGCGTCAGACAGAATCCCCTGCGCCGCTTCCTCGGGATAAGTCAGGGCGTAGACGCTGATCGACTCCACCACCCCAAACAGGGCGTACGCAACGATCTTCGGGTGGCACGGACGCACCCAGTTGTGCTCCATTCCCTCCTGGATCAGCTTTTCCACCCGGGCGAGCATCTCGCGGTACAGTTCCCGCAGCTTAGTGCGAAATCCCGGCCCGGGATTAAATCGTTCCTGCAGCAAGAGTTGAGCCAGATCTCCCCGTTCCTGAAGGCGGTGGAAGTGCTCCTCCAGAATGCGGCGGATCTTCTCCGGGACGGAAAGATCGCTCTCCAACAGCTTGCGGAACAGTTGCATTCGTTCCTCAAAATCCGTTTTAAAGATGGCGAGAAGGATCTCCTCTTTGTTGGCGAAGTAGTTGTAAATTGTTCCCACCGCCACTCCCGCCTCGTGGGCGATCTCCTCGGCGCGCGTGTTATAAAACCCATTGCGCGAGAACAGGCGAATCGCTGCTTCCCGGATCAATTCTTCCTTGCTCGGTTCACTGCCCATATCTATCCCCTCGGTGAATGAGTGTTCATTCATATTATGGCGGGGGCAGCTTCCATTGTCAAGGAGGCGCGAAAAAACGCACCTGTTTTTGTTGAGAGCTATTAGCTTTCAACAACTACTACCTACTTACCGCTGGTGACCAGTTGTTGTCCGCCTCTTCTTTTGCTAATAGCTGAAAACTGATCGCTATTTTTGCTGACCACTTTCCCCTAGAAATCATGAACGACCTCCGCTGGATACCCCGCAGCTTGCTGTGGGGAGGGAATCGGTTCGTTGTTTGTCCGGGGCGCATAAACTCGGCGACAGCGACCGTCGGGCACAAGACCCGACGTTACGGGAAACAGCGGCTTGCGTAACAAACTATGAAGGTGTCAAGGGGGAGTAGACGCGGTTGTCCCGCCAAATCGTGTAGAGAACATGGATAAATCGATTCATGACTGCTCCCAGGGCTCTGCGCTTAGGCTTTCCCCGATCAAGTCGCCGCTGTTTGAATGGACAGGAGTTACTCTTAAAGAATACTTGTCTATGATATGCAATGAGCTATAACTTAACTTGATATGGTAATGATTAGAAACAGGTATAGACTTAGTGCTGTAAGAGTGCTATAATCTTAAAAGAGTGAGGGGGAGAAGATTACAAGGAGGTGTGAGCATGCTCAAGAAATGGCTTGGGCTGTTCTTTATTGTGTTTGGTGTTGTGGCTGTCTCGTTGGGAAGCTACGCTCAGGTGAAGATACACATGTCGTCTTACCTTGTTCAAGTGGACAAGAAGACCGGCAAGGAGACACTGGTCACAAGCAATACCGCATATCCCGGCGCCGTCATCCAATACGTGATAGATGCGACGAATACTACTGACAAGGCTATCCAGGGGCTTGTTCTCGTGGGCCCGATTCCAGCACCGACAAAACTTCTTCCTGCCTGGTATCAAGCAATTCTTAACTTCTTGGCAGGAAAAGCGGAGGCACCAGCATTCTGCGTACTTATCAAGCAAGGCGCGGCCGCGCAGACTGTCCCCATGACGGGTCACAAACTCCCAGAATTCAGCATCGATGGCGGCAAGACGTATTCGCGTCCCCCGGTGAGTTATGTAGTCAATGGTAAAACGAAGCAGGCTACCCCGGACATGTTCACCCACATTCGCTGGACGATTGACACGCTCGGGCCGGGAGAGAAAGTAGAGATCAGCTATCGCGTGGTTGTGCCGTAAAGGAGGCAAACGAAGATGCGATGGGGAAGAGGAATATTACTGATAGCTTCATTTATGTTGTTGATCGGGGTAACGGTGCTTGCCGCGGGAACGCCAGCGGGCACGCAGATTGTGAACCAGGCTACAGCCACGTATGTAGATCAGAACGGCGTATCGCAAACGACAGCATCGAATGAGGTAATCACTGAGGTATCACAGGTGTGTGGGCTAACGATTGTCCCTAACGGGACTGAGACATCACCAGGGCAATTGCAGGAAGCCGCGCCGGGGAGCACGGTTTATTTTTCCTACACCCTGACCAATACGGGAAACGGTCAGGATACCTACAAGTTGGAGCTTGTGAATTCTAGCAGCGACGATTTCGATCCCGATTCCGGCGCTGTCTACCTCGATGCAAATGGGAACGGGCTCGTCGACCCAGGTGAGCCGCAACTTACAACCGGGTTCGGTGCGTATGGCAGTGCTTCACCGACGGTCGCTGCTGATGGGCAGATCAAGTTGATCGTCGCTTACCACATCCCGGCCACCGTTACGGATGGTCAGATAACGAAGGTCAACCTGGTCGGTCAGTCGCAGGCGTGCACGAGCCATCCGGTAGACGATGATAACTGGAACCAGACTACGGTGACTGAAGATGCCAACGTGACAGCGACCAAGTCCGCCACGCCAATGAGCGTCTCTCCTGGTGACACAATCACCTACACGATCAGCGGTTCGAACACCGGGAACAAAGCGGCAAAATCGGTTGTAGTCACCTATGATGGCAGCTCGCACACGGGAATCTTGATCACAGACGTGATCCCAGCTCACACCAGCCTTGCGGCCGCATCATGGAGTGGGGCACCTGCGTCCGGATTTGCGCTTTTCTCCACGGACAATGGATCGACCTGGAGCGCCACTGCACCGGGAGATCTAATAACGGTGACGAACATCGCCTGGTTCATCCCTGATCCTCATTCCGGAGATACGACCAAGGAGGACACGCTCGATCCCGGACAGGGGTACTCGTTCACCTTCCAGGTTTCGGTCGCCACCGACGCACCGGCGGGGATCATCCCCAACACGGCGACGGTAAACTGGGCCGATTCCACCGGGACCGATAAGACTACCGACACCAATGAGGCCGATGTAGCGGTGAACGGGAGTTACAGCGTGTTCGTCGGGCCGCATGGAAACCCGGAGGCATCCGGACCTACGGACCAAAACGATGATTACACCGACGCTGGTACACAGGCGGCAGGAAGTTGGGTCAGCTTCACCAACACCGTGGAGAACGCAGGGAACGTAGCTGACACCCTCAACATCACTATGCAATCGTATCCCACCGATTGGCAAGTCCTTCTGTACAAGTCCGATGGGATTACCCCACTTGCCGACACAAACGGCGATGGGATTCCTGATGTCGGGCAACTCAAGTCGGGTACGACGGCCGACTTCGTGGTGAAGGTGTTCATCCCTTACGGCACGGCGGCCGATTCCGATGGGTCGACAACTGTGCACGATACCGTGGTCCGGGTTACATCAGCGGGCAATGCAACGAAGTACAATGAGACGATCGACCGGGTGACGGACATCGTCGCCGCCGGGGTCGACCTGTCCAACAATCCATATAACGAAGGCACAGTAACGAATACGACCGACCCGGGCACGTGCACTAACTTTCCTCTGCTGGTGATCAACACCGGCGGTGCTCCGGACACGTTTGCCCTTGCAGTATCAGCGGGATTGCCGACCAATTGGACAGCGACTTTCTACGCGGATTCCAACCTCGATGGTGCGGCTGACACCGCGACCCCGATTACTTCCATCGGCCCACTCGGGGGAGCGGTGCTCACTTCCGATGTGAGCAGTTCCGCGACGCTTTCTGTCAGTAACACTAACTACCTCGCTGTTGGCGATACAGTGCGGATCGGAAGTACGAACTACACGATTACCGCGGTGGACACGGGAGCGAAGACGATCACGATCAATACGACGATCACTGCATCCGCGGGCACGGTCGTTGGCGAGGTAGGTGGGGCGATTGCGGAAGTGTGCGTCCCCTCCAATCAGGGACCGGGAGACACCGACATCACCTTCCAAGCCACTTCGAAGAACGATCCGAGCAAGTCCGATACGATCACCGATCGCGTGACGGTGAACGCGGTTGCGGGAGTATCGCTCAACCCCGATCGCTCCGGTACCGGCTCTCCGGGAGGGACGGTCGTCTACGAGCACACCCTGTGTAACACCGGAAACCAGGACGATGTCTTCGATCTTTCCTACACCTCAGATTGGGGCTGGACGTATACATTTACGGACACAAGTGGCAACACCATTCAGACGGTTTCGGTAGCTGCCGGGAGTTGTGTGGAGCTGAACGTCACTGCGTTCATCCCCTCCGATGCCGCCGTCGATCAGCTCGATGTGGCGACGATCACCGCTACCGGAGAGGCTCATGGAGCGACTGACACGGCACAGGATGTAACGCGCGTTGTACAGGGGCTGCTCAAGCTCGAAAAGTCGGTCTCTCCTACCGGGGATCAGGCACCAGGGACGGTGTTAACTTACACGACTAGCTACAAAAACCTCGGTAACGCAGCGATCACCAACGTTGTTATCTACGATGCTGTCCCAGCGTATACGACCTATGCCTCCGGTTCAGCTGGCGGTACAGTCCCCGCGGGGCAGCTCCTCTATTCCTATTCCACCGACGGGGGCATAACGTGGTCAGCATGGTCAACGAGCTCGCCGGCTGCCTCCGGGATTACGAACCTGCGGTGGGGACTGGATCTCAATTCAGACGGAAGTATCGATGGATCGGACGCTCTTGCTTCCGGTGCCTCGGGCACGGTATCGTTCAAAGTCAGGATTAACAATTGAAGCTAACACCGGTGGGAGGGGGAAAATCATCTTTCTCCTCCCATGACCTAATATGACGAGAAGATGGGTTTTCGTTATCGGGTTATCACTTGCCATTCTCATGGCGGGTCGCGTTACTCTGCGCGCTCAGGTTCCGCCGGCGGGAACGCGTATTGCCAACTCTGCCGCTGCCACCTACTACTTCGAGGGCCGGCGCTACCGCGTTGTCTCTAACGAAGCCGAGGTGTATGTCCTTCCTGTTTATGGGATATCGATCACTCCCAATGGAAGCGAAGCCGCGCCGGGGATGGTTCAGGACCTTACTCCCGGAGCGACCGCGTCTTTCCCTTACCTCCTCACCAACACCGGAAACTCTGATGATTCCTATACTCTGACTACAGTGATCGGAACGCATACGTTCGTGCCCGGCAGCATGCACATCGTGTGGGACAAGAACGGAAACGGCCTTCCCGACCCAGGGGAGCCGACGATTACGACGACACCTTCCTTGCACATGGGGGAATCTATCCCACTTCTTGTCGTTTACGATATCCCCGTATCAGCGCACGCTGACGATTACGCATTTGTCGACCTGCAAGGGACTTCCCACGGCGATGGGGCGAAGTCCGACACGGGGAACGTTCATGAGGCAATCGTTGTCGAGGGCGCCGCGATTCGGCTCACTAAGTCTGCCAGCCCAACCAAGGTCGCGTGGGGCGGTGTTGTTACTTGGCACATCATTGGGAAGAACAGCGGTGCGCACACCGCGCGTGGGGTAACAGTGCCCGTCGATGGAAGCACCATGACCGGGATTGTGGTTGGAGACGACATCCCCGCCTATGCGGACGGGAATCGCTACGTAGCAGGAAGTCTTAGCGGAATGCCCGTTGGAACTCCCGTATGGTCGACTGACGGCGGAGCGACGTGGAGCGCGACTGAACCGGCCGACCCCGATAGTGTGAACGCCATTGGCTACCTGTTCCCAGACATGGAACCAGGACAGGAATTTTCGCTTACATACAAGATGCAAGCGAAATCACCAGCAGGATTCCTGATTAATGAAGCAACAGTAACTTATAATAGTGGCGGTGGAAATATTCGTACTGGTAAGGCTTCCGGAAGTGTGTTCATTCTTAATCCCGATCCAGTGATCGGGCCGTGGACTTATCCGTTGGGCGACGCGCCCGGGAATTCATACACTTCTGACTCCGGCCTCATAATGACCCGTACCGATGACCTTACCGACACTCCATACGTTTATGTCGGCGAGACGGCTGATTTCATTAACACGATTAGGAATACCGGAAATATTCCGCAGCCGATCAACGTCTACCTCAATCCGTCATCCAATCTGCCCGCCGGATACGTAGTCACCTTCTCCTACTACGGTGGCGGACCGCTCTCCGATACGAACGGGGACGGAATACCGGATGTGGGAACCGTTCTGCCTGGGCAGGACGTCAATATTATGGTGAACGTTCACGTACCGCTCAACGCTGTGCTGGGGAACAATAACGGTGATCACTGGAACGCGGTCATCCGCATCGCTGGTGCCGCTGACCCGCATCTTTCCGACATTACCACCGATCGGATCGACGAGATCCGCGGTTATTGGCGCTTGCACAAGGCAGTCGATCACGACACCGCTCGCTACGGCGACCTTCTCACCTACACGCTTACCTTCGAAAACATGTCGCAATACCAGATTCAGAACGCGGCGATTCACGATCGCCTCGATCGTGGTCTGCAGCAACCTATGTTCATCACAAACGGGATCATTCAAAACGAGAACGGTCCAGGATCGATCACGGTTGCCGCCAGCTACAGCCAGGCCGATCATTCGATCACGTGGAACGTCACCTCTCCTGGTGGGATAGTCCCAGCGGGGTTCAAAGGGACACTCACTGTGAAGGCGCGGGTGGTGATTGAGGAGGGCGATCTCGAGCACAAGCTCCCCGTTCCTATGGTGCGCAACTTCTTCTCCGCGATCGGCGATGTTACGCCACCGGGCGGTACGACCAGGCACCTGTTCCAGGTGTCAAATCGCGTGGCGACAATCGTCGGGGTGCAGAGTTTTCTACGGATCGAAAAAACCGTCGATCGCGATCGTGTTGAGTATGCAGACACTGTTACCTATACCCTTACTCTGCGTAACCACCATCCCGACCTTCCGGCCCAGGATATCACCGTGACCGATCTCCTTCCCCCCGGCCTGCGCTACGTGGACGGCACGACGATCCTCGACGGCGCCCCATATCCCGATCCATCGATTTCAAGCGACGGGCGCACGCTCGTGTGGCACGTTGATTCTATCGCTGCTGCCAGCGCACGCACGCTTGCCTATCACGCTGCGATCGGGACGGATGCCCCAGCGATCGCGATCAATGCAGGTTACGTTGCCGGCTACTACCACACTACAGATCCGGAGACACACGAGCCGTACGTCCTTTACGCTGCCGACGGGCCAGCGACAGCGACGATCCATATCGGAGGAGGATTCCTCGGCGAGCGGACGATCCTTATCGGGCGGGTGTTCGACGATCGCAATGGGAATCGCTATCAGGACCCGGGCGAGCCCGGGATCGCTGGTGTACGCGTTGTGATGGAGAATGGCGCGTTCGCCATCACGGACAAGTACGGGCTCTACCACATCGTGGGCATTAACCCGGGGATGCACCTCGTTCGCCTCGATGACGGGAGCCTGCCGCCCGGCTGCCAGCCGAGAATTCTATCTGTACCGGTGCACGCCATCTCCGGTGGGCCGCTTTTGCGCGCCGACTTCCCGGTCGCCTGCCCGCAGGTGCAAGTGCAAACTAAGTCAGTTACGGGCGCAGCGCAAGGAAAGAAACCACGCATGGTTGTGCCTAATTTTCCAGCGACGACGAGCGGAGAAGTGATCCTGTTCCCGCTTGCGGGAAGCGTGTTTGTGCAGCGGGACAAGATCTCGGTGATGATCGAGACTGCGCTCTCCGATATGGTCGATCTGTACGTCAACGGAAACCTCGTCCCCCGTGTGCAGATCGGGACACGGATGTACTCGATCAAGGCGCGGCGCGCGCGCTACGTGTATGTGTCTGTGCCGCTGCGTGCAGGGAAGAACGAAATCGAGATCCGGGGGAAGAGTCCCAAGATCGGCGCGTTTTCCGTCGAACGGACAGTCTATCTCTCCGGTAGACCGGCGCACATCTCCTTCTCCTACAACCGCGCCGCTGCCGTTGCCGATGGAACAAGCCTCTTTCCGATCAAGATACAGGTGCGTGACGCGCACGGTAATCCCGCGCTCGCGGGCGCGTTTATCACCGTCGCGGTTGATGGAGCGGTGATCGCCTCCCCCGATGCCAACCCGTACATGTCCGGTTGGCAGGGGCTTCTCGGTCCGGACGGTGTAACGCTAACCATCGGGCCTGTCCTCACACCGCACGTTATCAAGGTCACTGCCAGCAGTGGAGATCTCTCCGGAAGCGAGGAGATCTCGTTTCATCCCCCGGCGCGAAATTGGATCTTCGCCGGCGTCGGCGAGCTGAGCGTCGGGATCCCATGGTCGACATCGGGAGACTGGCAGGATCACCTTCCCGCGGTGCAGACGACAAGCCTGTCCATCTACTCCGGCCCGCATTGGGCAAGCGGCCACGCCGCCCTGTGGGGGCAGGGAAAGGTAGGAAGCTTCGGGATGCTTACCTTCGCCGTTGATTCATCGCATCAGGTCCTCGGCCCGGACGACTCTCCGCGTTATCCGCACGTATGGAACGACGACGCGCGCATCGGGCGCAGCGCTAACTCCTCCTGGCACGGCTTTGCGCGTCTCGATGGGCTAAACGGCACGTTCGCTGTGCTCGGTGACTACAATGTTGACCTCTCCGACCCGATTCTGTACTCGTTCTCGCGGCGGTTCACCGGAGCGCAGATCCACTTCGGCAATACAAATGGGATGTCGTTTGATGTATTCACCGCGGAAACGGCGCAGGCGTGGGCCAAGGATGAGATTCCCGGCGCGGACGTGTGTGGGCCGTACGCGCTCTCCGAGGCGCCGGTCAAGGACGGGTCGGAGCGGGTGTGGATCGAGACGCGCGACTCGAGCGGGAAAGTAATAAACATTACCAAGGAAGAACGGGGGAGCGATTACGTCATCGATTACGCGCGCGGCGAGATCATGTTCTCCGCTGCTGTAATGTCCCATGATAGCGCGGGTGATGCGAACTACATCGTTGTTACCTACGAGGTAGAATCGCGCGCATTTGCCAAGCAGAACTTCGCAATCACCGGATGCATTCTCGGGCCATATACCCTGTCGCATGCGCCGGTGGAGCCTGGATCGGAGACAGTGGAGATCGAGCACCGCGACCCGGTGACAAACGCAGTTGTATCTACAGATGAGCTTGTATCCGGGGTCGATTATACGATCGATTACAACAACGGAAAACTGATGCTAACAACGGCACGGTGTCCGACCGACGGGAGCGGGAACGTTCAGGTGATCCACGTGACCTACCGCACCACCGCGCCGACACCGCGGTTCCCAGTAATTGGAGGAAGGGTGATGCAGAACGCAGGGCCGCTCTCCTGGGACGCGGGGTTTATCTTCCAAGGCACGGCCGGTGTCCTCGCGCCGTTCTCGCTGTTTGATTCCGGGCTTACCTACAGCGGGAATGCGGAGACAATTACAGCGCGATTTGCCAGCAATGGCCTTCCCGCTAGTGATGACATCGCGATTGGGATCGATACAAAGATCGCTCTCCTTCCCGTATGGCACCTCGACGGATCTTATCGTTATGTGGGCGCTGGTTTTCTCAAGCCCGATGCCTCCGCGCCTCAAGAAAATTCTCTCGTTGGGCAGGGGAACACACTATCGTTAACGGGCACGGGTCAACTCGGTTTGTTTCAGCATGTGGAAAAGATTGCGGCCGACTTCATCGCCGATTCCTGGAGTGGAAGCATTGCTGGCTCCTATCCTCTCGGTCCGGGGAAAGGAACGCTGGGCCTTGATTGGAACCAAACCGCTGCCCCATCGCTTCTCATTCGCAGCGCGTACGAGGCGACTATTCTCGGCGCGTGGAGCAAGGTGTGGGTAAAACACGAGGTGGGGGGAGACTGGGGTAGCTTCGGCCTGGACTTCGCGCGCGGAGCGCTCTCCGGCAAGTTCAGCGAGGTACTCGATCCCGCCGCTGATCGCAGTACGGTCGATTATGGGCTCGCGCTCGATCTTGGGATGGGGTTCTCGGTCAACGCTTCGCAAAGCTACACGGACAATGCCGGTGCGGTCTCCAGTTCCACGAAGTGGGGGATCGACTTCAAGTTCACCGTCGTGGACACGATCACCATCAGCGGCAGCTTCTCCGGTGTTCATCCCGACCCAGGCACGGATTCATACGACGTTTCGCTCTCCATGAAGAAGACGTTCCCCGATCC
>WFSM01000019.1 GCA_015485945.1 Candidatus Bipolaricaulota bacterium
GTCCCAAATATAATGTACACCGGCCTGTTTTCTTTCCGCAGGCGCCGCCCCAGTTCCGCGTAGGAGATCGTCTCCTTTCCGTGCCGCCGTGCTGACGTCGCAACGAGTAACGGCGCTGTTCCCTCCGTCGCTTCGATCTGGTCCAGCGTCTCCTCGAGGTCCGCAGCAACGGTAACGATCTCAAGCGCTTCCGCGCGTCTGCTCTCGTTATCCGCCCGTTCCTCGGTCCAGAACCCACGGATCCGCCATGAAATCTCTTGCTGGGTCGGGAGCGGCGTCACCACAAAATACCGCGTCACCCCATACGTACGTGCTGTCCGGGCAATATCGTGCACGTCAACCGCAGTGGTCGAGGTGGCAACGATTGCGCCGATGCGGCTACGCATCGGAAAGTGAAGCAGACCAATGTAAAGATTACCCATCGGATTTTTCCGTGTCAAGATCGACGCCGAGAAGATCGGGCCGATTGCGCGCTGTCTTCGCCCACGCCTTGCGGGCACGGAACGCCTCAATGCGGACGTGATCACCACTGATCAATACCTCTGGCACCTTGAGGCCGCGAAACTCGGGGGGGCGAGTGTACTGCGGCGGTCCGAGGTGATGTTTGCGAAAGAACGAATCGGTCCGCACCGACTCGTAATCGCCCACTACCCCCGGAAGCGTGCGCGCCGTCGCCTCGACGACCACCGCGGCGGCAAGTTCGCCGCCCGTGAGGATATAATCCCCGATCGACAACTCCTCATCCACGAACTCCATCACCCGTTCGTCCACGCCCTCATAGCGCCCGCACAGGAGGATTAAGCCGTCGTAATCTCCGAGGCGGATCGCGTCGTTTTCCGTGAATAACCGTCCTTGCGCCGACAGCAAGATCGTCCGCCACTGCTTGGTGGGGGCGGGACTTGAGATGCTGCACTCGTCGTGTAAGAAACATGACTTGACTTCACCCGATTTAATCGCCTCGATCCCGCGCACGAACGGCTCCACCTTCATTACCATGCCCGCGCCACCGCCGTACGGACGGTCGTCAACAACGCGATGGGGGTCGTCAGTGAAATCGCGCAGATCATGAAGATGGACCTCAATCAACCCCTTTTCCCGCGCCTGACCGATTACTCCCACCGACACAAAGCCAGCAAGCGCCGCGGGAAAGATCGTCAGGATGTGAAATCTCATCGTGGATTCAATCGGCGAGCTCGATCACCACTTCGCGGTCAATCCGGGTGGCGACGCCGTCCAAAAATGTACGCACGGCAGCGATCGTCCGCCCTCCCCTGCCGAGGAGATGGCCACGGTCCTCGTTGCCGACGTGGATGAACAACAGATCGACCCGCTCGGTCTCGATACGGTCAATCCGTACCTGCTCCGGCTTATCCACCAGCGAACGCACAAAGAACAGACACAGCCGATACAGCACTTGCTATTCCTGGGGCGCTGCAGCCCGTCCGCGTTTGGCCGCGTCCCACGCCGTCATCACGCCGGCACGGGACAGGAGATCACGCGCCGCCTTGGTCGGTTTGGCACCGTCGAGTAGCCACTTGAGCGCCGTCTCGTTGTCCACCTCGAACCGGGCGGGGTCAGTCTTGGGATCGTAGTACCCGAGATCAGCAACCACCTTCGTGTCCCGCGGCTTGCGGCCATCAAGCACGACGATACGATACGACGGCTGTCCCTTCCTTCCTACTTTCTTTAACCGAATCTTAGCTGCCATTCCATCACTCCTTTAAATTTGGTTTTCACCTTGTTGTCGTATTCATCACGACGACGGTTCCCCGAAAAAATCGGCCGGAAAGCGCCCCTTGCCGACGTGTTTCTTCCCCACCAGCTTCAACGCTCGTTTAGCATCGTTAAATCGAGCGAGAACACGGTTTACGTCCCGCACTTTGGTGCCGCTTCCCCGCGCAATCCGCCGCTTCCGGCTTCCCCCAATTATAGAGGGATTCGACCGTTCTTCCAATGTCATCGATCGGATGATCGCCAACGCCCGGTCAATCTCCGCTTCATCGACGTCCGGCGTTCCTTTCATCCGGCCAACCCCAGGCAATTTATCCAGAATCTGCGAGAACGGCCCGAGTTTACGCATCTCTTCGAGCTGATCGAGAAAGTCCTGCAGGGTGAACCGATTCTTGCGGATGCGGGTCGCGAGTTGCTCCGCCTTCTTCTGGTCGAGCTTCGCCTCGGCCTGTTCGATGAGGGTAAGGACATCCCCCATCCCGAGAATGCGGGTCGCCATCCGATCGGGGTGGAACGACTCAAGCTCGTCCACCTTCTCCCCCACGCCGACAAACTTGATTGGTTTGCCGGTTACGGCACGGATGGACAGCGCCGCACCGCCACGCGCGTCGCCGTCGAGCTTGGTGAGGACAACCCCGGTGAGGTCAAGGCGGTTGTTGAACTCGGTCGCGATGTTCACCGCCTCTTGGCCGGTCATCGCATCCGCGACGAGGAGAATCTCATCCGGCGTAATCGCCGCCGTGATCTGCTCAAGCTCGTGCATCATTTCTTCATCGATCTGGAGACGGCCAGCAGTGTCGAGGATGACCACATCGTACAGATTTTCCTTGGCCCAGTCGTGCGCATTCATCGCGATCCGCGGCGGGGCGAGCTTGGGCGAGGAGTACACCGGGATCTCCAAGCTCTTTCCCAACGCGATCAATTGGTCGATCGCCGCCGGACGGTAAACATCGGCGGCCACCAGGCCCGGAGTGTGCCCCTTTTTCTTGAGTGCAAGCGCCAGCTTAGCCGCCGTTGTTGTTTTACCCGATCCCTGGAGCCCAACGAGCATGATCACCGCCGGACGGCGGTCGAGCTTTAATCCGACTTGGTCCGTCCCCATCAACGCCGTGAGTTCGTCACGCACGATTTTTATCAACTGCTGCGCCGGAGTGAGGCTCTCCAACACCTCTTTACCCACCGCCCGGGCACGAATGCGTGCGATCAGGTCTTTGACCACTTTATAGTTGACGTCGGCCTCAAGCAGGGCGAGCCGAATCTCGCGCAGGCCGGCGTCGACGTCTTTCTCCGCCAGCTTCCCTTTCCCGCGCAACCGGGAGAACACTCCAGTCAACTTTTCGGTCAATGAATCAAACATGTCAGGTCCTCCTCACCAGTACAGGGTACGGCCCGCCGGCGGCTGCGTCAACCGCTGGTGCGGTCACACCGCCTGGTCGTCTTCCGCCAGAAACTCGGTCCCGATCCGCCCGTCCCGAAACGCGGGATGAGCGATGATCTCGCGGGCAAGATCACGGGTAGTGGCGACTCCGTCGACGCGAAACTGTTCGAGGGCAGTAACCATTCGCACCCGCGCTTCCTCGCGATCCCGTCCCCACGTGATCACCTTCGCCAGCAACGAATCGTAATCAGGCCGCACCTCCATGCCGTCGTAGATGTGGGTGTCGACCCGCACTCCATAGCCACCGGGAAGGGAACGGAGCCTAATCCGCCCCGTGGACGGGCGGAACTCGTTCTCCGGATCCTCGGCGTTAATCCGGCACTCGATCGCGTGCCCGCGGCGCGGGAATCCCGCCGCCGGAAGCGTCTCCCCCTGGGCGATGCGGATCTGTTCCTTCACCAAGTTCACCCCGGTGATCATCTCGGTTACCGGGTGTTCCACCTGAATGCGCGCGTTCATTTCGATGAAGTAGAAGTTCCCGTCCGCGTCAAGGATGAACTCGACCGTACCGGCGTTGCGGTAGTTGAGCGCCCGCGCGGCAGTGAGAGCGGCGGAATGGAGCGCTTCCTGCAATTCGAGGGGAAGGTTGGGTGCGGGCGCTTCTTCAATCAGTTTCTGATGGCGACGCTGGATCGAGCACTCCCGCACGCCAAGGTGGATGATGTTTCCGGCGGCGTCGCCAAGAACCTGCACCTCGATGTGGCGCGGGTTCACAAGCGCTCGCTCCAGGTACAGTTCAGCGTCGGCAAACGCCCCTTGCGCCTCGCGCGCCGCCTGGCTGATCGCGGGCACAAGCTCATCAGCGGTATTCACGCGGCGCATTCCACGACCGCCACCCCCACGCACCGCCTTCACCAACAACGGATACCCGATGCGATCCGCGACGGCGACGAGTTCCTCGTCGTCAGTTGGCGCCGGAGCTCCGGGCAGGATCGGGACTCCAGCTGCATCCACTTCCCGCCGCGCCGCAAGCTTATCCCCAACCAGGGACATTGTGTCAGCATCGGGCCCGATGAACGTTAACCCGTGCTCGGTGCACACCTCGACAAATTCCGGATTCTCGGCGAGGAACCCGTAACCAGGGTGGACGGCCTGGGCGCCAGTGACCTCAGCGGTGCTGATCAACGCCGGGACGGACAGATAGCTGTGCGCGGGATCGGCCGGACCGATACACATCACCCGGTCCGCCAACCGCAGATACGGCATGTGCGCGTCGGCCTGCGAGTAGACGGCAACCGTCTCCAGCCCCAGTTCACGGCACGCCGCGATGATCCGCAGGGCGATCTCCCCGCGGTTCGCCACTAACACCCGCGTGAATGTCACGGCTCTTCAAATAGGAACAGCGGTTGCCCGTATTCCACCGGCTCGCCGTCAGCAGCGAGAACCCGGCGGAGTTTGCCCGCGCGCTCGGCTTTGATCTCGTTGAGCACCTTCATCGCCTCGATGATCCCCACGGTGTCTCCCGGCGCCACTGCTGCTCCCTGTTCGACGAACGGGGGATCATCCGGGGACGGGCGGAGGTAGAACGTGCCCACCAGCGGTGCAGTGAGGACAAACGTTCCCGGCTCCTCTTCCATCGACGCCGGTTCCTCACCGCCGGGGACGGGCGCCGCTGCTGGCGCACGCCGCACCGTGATGCGGCGATCTCCCTCCCACACCGTGATCTCGATCAATCCTTCTTCTTTGAGCAGCCGTATGATCTCCCGCAGTTCCTCCATCTCCCGCCTCCTTCACCGCCCGATTTTAGCGCAAATCGCCATCACGAACATCGGCAACGCCCCTTGCAATCGCGCGGCGGGTTCAGATAATAAGCAGCGAGGTGAATTACGCTGTGTCAATTGGAGCGCAAATTGCGCTACTTGTCTTTCTAATCGCTTGTTCGGCTTATTTCTCCAGCGCGGAGACGGCGATCACTTCGCTCGATGAGGGAAGGCTGCGCTATTTGATAAACGCGTACAAACGCAAGCGGCGCGGGTTTGCCTTGCTGTTGGAAGAACCGAACGACATGATCACTGCTCTTCTGATCATGAATAACCTGACAAACGTCGGGGCGAGCTCGCTTACGACCTTGCTGTCCCTCCGCATCCTTCCCAAGGGGTTGCCGAGCTATCAGGCCGGGCTGCTTGCCACCGGGGTGATGACAGTATCGCTCCTCATCTTCGGCGAGATCACTCCGAAAAACTTCGCCAAGAAGAACGCCGAGCGGTTCGCGATGGCTACGATTAACCAAATCTATGCGATTACCCGCGTGCTCAAGCCGCTCGTGGTTGTGTTCCGCGGCATCGCATACGGGATCATGCGCATGTTCGGGGAGGATCTGTCGCAGGACGAACCGATCGCGGTGAGCGACGAGCAGATTGAAACCCTGATCGATGCCAGTGAAGAAAGCGGACTGATCGACGCCCAAGACGGCGAGATGATCCGCCGCATCCTCGACTTCGACGAGATGACCGCCGCTCAGGTGATGGTGCCGCGTACCGACGTGCAGTCGATTGAGGTGCGCACCTCGCCAGCCAAGGCGCGGGCAATCGTGGCCAAGGACGGGCATTCCCGATTTCCGGTATACGACCGCATTCCCGACAATATCGTCGGCACGCTGTACGCCAAGGATCTCCTGATCGAGGTGGATAATCCCCGTCCCACTCTGCACGGGCTGCTGCGTCCGGTGTACTACACCCCGACGACCAAACCGATCAACATCCTGCTGCGCGAGTTCCAGCGAGAACGGGTGCATATGGCGGTTGTAATCGATGAATTCGGGGGAATGGCGGGAATTGTCACGCTGGAGGATATCCTCGAAGAAATCGTGGGCGAGATCGAGGATGAGTACGACCGCCCGGTGGCGCTGATCAAGCGCATCTCCCCCGATGAAGCCCTTATCGACGGTGATACGTCCATCCACCACCTCAACCGCACGATGGATATCGAACTCCCCGAAGATGAGGGGGTTACAGTGAGCGGGCTGATTCTCCACCGGTTGGAGGCAATGCCCAAGGTGGGGGACAAGGTGGAAGTCGGGCCGGTGCATCTGACGGTGGAAGGGGCAACCGAACGCGAGATTACGTCGGTGCGGGTGATCGTTGACCGTGCCGCCCAGGCAAACGCCGATCAACAGGGCGATTAGCCCCAAAAGGAGCTGTGATGAAATATATCGGATATGTAATTATTGTTGTGCTCACGCTGCTGTTCGCCGCCAGTGCAGTGACGGCGGCCGGGCAGGTGACGGTAACCGCGACCATTGATCCGCACGTGCGGACGATCTCCGGGACGGAGACGGTCACGTTCACCCCACACGGGGGACACGCTTACTTCCTTCTCCTCGCCAACCTCGACCGCCACAAGAATCCGTATCTGAGCGGCCGCATGCTTGACCAAACCTATCCGTATGGGTTCGACCCGGCGTCTACCGTAGTGACAGCGGTGACCACCACGATCGGGGGCAAGGACGTCAAACTCACGTCCACCCTCATCGCATTACCACCGAAGCTGCAAACCTACTCACTCGCGGACACCGTGCTCGCGGTCGATCTTCCGCAGACCGCAAGCGCGATCACCGTCCGCCTGCAGTTCACCACTCACGTTCCGCGCACCACCGCGCCGGATCAGACCGACAATTACGGCGTCATCACGTGGCGGTTTGGGTGGGCGCCGCTCCTCATCTTCCCGCAGTCCGACTGGACCGTTGACCACGGCACCCTCATGTACACCGGATCGGGGTCGTTCCCGCTGTACATCCCGGCACAAGATTACGCCGGGAAGATCACCATCCCGGCGGATTACACGTTGGCCACCGGGGTTGACACTGCGACACGGACGGTGACCGGCGACAACGCAACCTACCAATTAAAGAACGACTCCCCCACCCGCGGAATCGCGTTCGCGCTGGGCAAGGATTACAAGTCGTTCACCTTGCCGCTCGGCGCCACCACAATCGAAGTCGACTACCTGCCCGGGCATGACGAGACGGCGCGCCTGTTTGCCACCTACGCCCGCGATATCCTCCGGCAATACGTGTCCCGCTTCGGCCCCTACCCGCGCAAGCGGTTGGTGATCGTGGAGGATCCAAACCGGGACGGCACGTCGATGGCTGCCGACGGAATCGTGTTCATCTCCAGCATGTTCTTCACCCACCGCAATGTCACTCTCCCCGGAATTTTGAACCGGATGAGCGAGTTCGTGCTCGCCCACGAGATCGCGCACCAGTGGTGGGGAATCGGGGTCGGGACAAATATGAATGCGGATAACTGGCTGTCCGAGGGGCTGGCACAGTACGCGGCGGTGAGTTACTTCGAGTCCAAGTTCGGCGCCACCGGTCCGAACCTGTTCCCGAAATTCGGCAACGGTATCGTCGAAAACTTCATCCGCTCTCAGTTTGGGTTCTTGAACCTGCGCGAACACCAGATTGAGCTTCCGTACATCCTCACCGTGGAACAGGGGTTCGACGAAGCGGTGGTGAAGCCGCTCGCCGCGGTGAAATATGGCAATGCGACAACCGAGCGCATCTATGACAAGGGGTACCTGGTGATGCGGGATATCGAGGCGGATCTCGGCGGGCAGCAGCATTTCGACTCCGCGTTGCGAACGATGGCTAGCCATTACATGCACGGCGAGATCACCGTCGCCGGGTTCGAGAAACTGCTCACCGCGTCCTCGGGCGTGGACCTCGGCCCGCTGTTTAAGACGTGGGTGTACGGCGACGGAACAGTCGACTACGGCATCGAGATCACGGGGCGTCGCCACACCGGCTCGGGGTACGAAACGACAGTCGCGGTGACGCGGACCGGCGGGATTCCGCAACCGGTCATCGTCGCGGCCGCCCTCACCAACGGGAAGACGGTTCGGCAGACGTGGAACGGGATAAAGCCGACGGATACGCTCACGTTCACTACCACCGCTCCGGTGGAGCGGGTAACGATTGATCCCGATCATCTTCTGCCGGACAGCAACCGGCTGAACAACAACTCGCCGGTGAAGTTCGTCGTCGCGCTGAAGAAAAATGAGTTTCCGCTCGATGCCTACCTGATTCGCCCCGATCCCGCGTCACAGGGAGTAACGATCAGCTACCTCGATCGCATGTCCGTGTACATTGGTGTGGACAAGGCGTCCGCCCACGTGGCGGTTGGGCGCAGCAACTACGTGTCGTTGTCGGCGACGGTGAAGAATGACAACCTCGACGCAACGGTGAGCTACACCTACGTGTCGTTTGGAAACATCCCCACTGGAGCGGCGGGCGGATATTGGGCGCCGCTGCATACGTTTACCGTCGGGGCGCGGCGTGTGGCAACCAGCACCGGCGTCGTCTCCTACCTCCACTTTGGTGTATTCGCACCGGCAACGCTCAACCACTCACGCGAAACAGCGATCGCCATCGATATGACGCCGTCCGGCGCTGGCCGCGTGGCGATCGGGGCATTCGACGAGCTACGCTTGTTTCCCCAGATCTACCTCCAGGGAACGGTGGTATTGGGGGTCGGGTTCGGAAATCTCCCCCAGGTGCTGCAGTTTGACCGCACCGAGATCCACACATTCGGAACGCCAAAAAACGGCGTACTGACGCCGCTCCACTCTTACGGAATGAACAAAGGATACGGCCGTCTCGGGCTTGAACTTCCGCTCCAGGACGACTCTCCGTACGACCTGTTCGGGCTGGCGATGGTCGACCATGCGGTGATGCGTGTGTACGGGGCGATCGGTGACACCTGGAATACACAAAGCGATTTTGGTAAAACGATCCCCAACGCCGAAGCAGGCGTGGAAGTGGTGGCCAACATGTCGGCGCTCGGCGGGATGCTCCCGCTGACAGCCGTCGTGGGGTACGCCACACCGCTCCTCGGCGAGGGCACAAGTGTCGTCTATTTTGGGTTTTCCCTGTAACAAGGAGTGAACAATGAAGGTACCGTGTCGTTGGTTGGCGGAATACGTTGATATCGAGGTAAACGCCCACGCGGTGGACCAGCTTGCCACCCGGCTCACCCTCGCCGGGCTGGAAGTGGAAGGGATCATCCGCATCGATCGACCGCAGGGAGCGGTTATCGGCCGCGTGTTGGAACACAAGCCTCATCCCGATTCCGATCACTTGTCCCTGTGTCGGGTCGATCTCGGATCGCGGGAAACCGAGGTCGTGTGCGGAGCGGATAACGTCGTCACCGGCGCCGCCGTGCCGGTGATCACTGCCGGCGGTGTTCTCCCGGGCGGGTTTAAGATCGAACGCCGCAAGATCCGCGGCGTGCTGTCAGACGGCATGATCTGCTCCAAGGCCGAGTTGGGGCTGGAAGAAAAGTCACCCGGGATTTGGAACCTTGATCCTGATCTCAGCCTCCCCATCGGAACCGACATCAACGAGCTCCTCGAGTATGACGACTACGTCCTCGACATTAAGGTCACCTCCAACCGTCCCGACTGCACCGGAATTTACGGCATCGCCCGTGAAGTGGCCGCTATTCTCGGCGCCGAACTGCGCCCGCTCGACCTCGAGTTTACTGAAGCGGACCCGCCCGCTGCTGATTTCTTCGGGGTGACAATTGAAGATCCCGCGGACGCCCCGCGCTACGCGGTACGGTTGCTGAGCGGAATTAAGGTCGGGCACGCTCCGCTCCGGATGCAGCACCGCTTGATCAAAGCGGGTATGCGCCCGCTGGCCAACGTGGTCGACGTGACCAACTACGTCATGCTCGAACTCGGCCATCCACTGCACCCGTTCGACGCCGATCTGCTGGGAAAGACGATTCGGGTACGGCGGGCGCACCCCGGGGAATCATTCCGCACCCTGGACGGGGTTGACCGCCCGCTTTCCGACGACGTGTTGATGATCGCCGACGATAATGGTGGATTGGCGATCGCGGGGGTGATGGGCGGCGAGCGCAGCGAGATCTCCGGCACCACCACCCGCGTGCTGTTGGAGGCAGCGGCGTTTGACCCGGTAACAGTGCGCCGGTCAGCTCGCGCCGTCGGGCTGCGTACCGAGGCGTCGCAGCGGTTTGAACGTGGGGTCGACCCGGAAGGGGTACCGCGCGCTGCCGCCCGCGCCGTCTACCTAATTCAGTCATTGACCGGGTGTACCGTGCACCGCGGGATGCTCGACGCCTACCCCGCACCGCGGCGAGCACGAACGGTGCGGTTACGCCCGGACAGAGCTGCCGCCCTGCTCGGGATCAACATAGGAGCGGAGCAAATAACGGTGATCCTGAATTCGCTGGGAATCGAAGTCGCTGCGGACGGAAATGAGCTTGTGGCCACGATTCCCACGTTCCGCACCGACCTCACCCGCGAGGTCGATCTAATCGAAGAGATCGGTCGGATTTACGGGTATGACCGGTTCCCGTCCGCGCCACCGCGGGCAGTGCTGCACATGGGGAGCAAAGACGAGCACGAGCTCTACAAGGACCGCGCGCGGGCGATCTTGACCGGCCTCGGGGTCAACGAAGCAGTGACTGACGGGTTCGCCAAACCGGAGTGGCGAGTGGCGCTCGGACTCGCGGACGACGACCTCGTCCGGCTCCGCAACCCAATGGCTGCCGGGCAGAACGCACTCCGCGATCGCCTTATCCCCGGCCTCCTCGGGGTCGTGCGCACCAATCTGAATCGCGGCGCGGTCGGCGGGATGATATTCGAGACCGGTCATGTGTTCTCGACCGATAGGGAACGCGATTTCATCGCTGCCGCGTTCTTCGGGCGAACCGGAATTCCCCTTCACGGTAAGGAAGAGATCGACATCCTGGCAGTGAAGGGGATCTTGACCGATCTTCTCGCCGGGCTCGGGTTCACCACGGGGAAGATTGTCCCCACTGCCGCGCCGGGGTACCTCCATCCCAGCCGCAGTGGGCAAGTAATCGTGAACAAGGAGACCGTCGGCGTGTTCGGCGAGCTCGCGCCCCAAATCGCCACCGACCGCCTCGACGGGGTGCGTACGGTGGTGTTCGAGCTCGACATGGAAGCGTTGTTCGCGATCAAACCGGGCACAAAGGTGTTTTCCCCACTACCACGCTATCCCGCGTCCAAGCGCGATTTATCGGTACTCGTCCCCCATGACTTGCCCGAGGCGGAGGTGCGTGCCGCAATCGCAGCGGAAAAGCAGGTGGAAAGCGTGTTTCTGTATGATCTCTACCACGGGGACCAAGTGGCGGCAGGATACAAGTCCCTCACCTACGAACTCACCCTCCGCGCCGCGGACCGCACCCTGACCGACGGTGAAGTGGCGAAAGCGATCTCCCGGATTGAACGGCGGCTGGACCGGCTCGGAGTACGGATTCGTACCTAGATGAATAAGACGATCCTTGCCCATACCCCGGAGGAAATGGAGGAGATCGGGATCGGGCTCGCCGACGAGTTGCACGACGGAATGGTTGTGTCGTTAATCGGCGTGCTGGGAGCGGGGAAAACGACACTGGTCAAGGGAATCGCCAAGGGACTTTTAATCACCGACCTCGTTGTCTCACCGAGTTACCTCATCTATCGCCCGTACCACGGACGGCTTACGCTGCACCACCTCGACGCGTACCGCGTATCATCGGTGGAAGAACTCGCTGAAGTGGGACTCGACCAACTGATTCCGCCCGAACACGGGGTAACGGTAATCGAGTGGCCGGAACGCGTGCCGGAGATCATCGATGTGAGCAATATCGTCGTCCATATTTCGATGCGTGCCGACGGCGCGCGTCGGATCGAGATTACTACGCCGTAAGAAACACGCCGGGAATCTCCGCGCCGCACTTGGGGCAATGTCCATCCTGAAGGCGATTTTCCACCACGGCGAACCCGATCCGCTTGATCAACCGCGCACCACAGTGCGGACAATACGTGTCCTCCCCTTCCGCGGGAACGTTCCCTACGTAAATGTAATGCAGCCCTACTTCTTTCCCGATCTCCTTCGCGCGGCGGAGGGTGTCCACCGGGGTCGGGGGAACTTCGCGCAGCCGGTACGCCGGATAGAATCGGGAGATGTGCCATGGAATCGTCGGTGCGATTCCGTAAATCGCCTCGGCGATCCAGCGCAGGTCGTGCTCCGCATCGTTCATCCCCGGAATGACGAGGGTCGTCACCTCCACCCACACGCCAGCGCGCTGGAACCGCGCGATTGAATCGAGGACCGGGCGCAGAGTTCCACCCGTCATCTTGCGACAGAATTCGTCCGAAATCCCCTTGAGATCAATGTTAATCCCATCGAGGTAGGGAATGATTGCATCGGCCGCCTCCTCCGTCATGTAGCCGTTGGACACAAACACGTTACGCAACCCATTATCGCGGGCAAGGCGGGCGGTGTCGTACGCGTACTCGAAGAAGATCGTGGGCTCGGTGTAAGTGTAAGCGATCGTCTGACAGCCGCGTGCGACCGCGTCGGCAACGATCTCGGACGGTGACACTTCCTCGCCGATGATGCGGCTGGAGTGAAGCCGCGGGTACTGCGAAATTGTGTAATTCTGGCAATTCAGGCAGTTGAAGTTGCACCCCACCGTGGCCACCGAGTACGCGCGCGACCCGGGGAGGAAGTGAAACAGCGGCTTCTTTTCGATCGGATCGACGGCGAGGGACACCGCTTTCCCGTACACGAGCGAATAGAGCGTCCCATCCCGGTTCTCCCGCACCGCACAAATTCCGCGGTTTCCCGGAGCAATCACACAGCGGTGGGCGCACAGGTTGCAGCGCACCCGCCCGTCTCCGAGTTTTTCGTACAGCATCGCTTCCTTCATCACGCCCCTATGCTACCACAGTTCGTAGACGGAGGAAAGATCGAGCGTCCTTCCCTTCGGGACGCAGTTTTCGTACCATTACTGGGAGATGGCGCTTCTACAGATTGAGAAACTGGCAAAATCGTTCGGGGGTGACGAGTTGTTCACGGAGTTCACCGCCGTGGTGAATCCCGGCGAGCGGGTGGCACTCGTCGGGGACAACGGCACCGGCAAGTCGACCCTGCTCGCGATTATCGCCGGAATTGAGGCCCCCAGCTCCGGGAGGGTGCGCCTCGCCCGCGGAACGCGCATCGGTTATCTCCCCCAGGTGGCGCGGCTTGCCGGGGAGGAAACGCTGTACGGCGCAATGCAAGCGCCGTTTTCCGAGTTGATCGCCATGGAGCGGGAAATACGGCGCCTGGAAACGCAGATGGCGGCGCGCGATGATCCGGAGCTTCTCCACCGCTACGACACCCTGCACGAGGAGTTCATCCGGCACGGCGGCTACGAGATCGATGCTCGTGTCCGCGAGGTGCTCGCCGGGGTGGGATTCACCCCGGAGGAATTCGATCGCCCGGTGCATGAGTTGTCCGGCGGGGAGGAGGCGCGCGCGGCGTTGGCGCGGGTGCTCGTCGAATCCCCTGATCTGTTGCTGCTCGATGAGCCCACCAACCACCTCGACTTCGCTGCGTTGGCATGGCTTGAGGAACGGCTGCTTGAGTTTCCCGGCGCGTTGATACTCGTGTCGCACGACCGCCATCTGCTTGGCCTGGTCACCAACCGCACGTGGGAGATCGGAACCGGTCAGGTGACAATCTACCGCGTCGGCTACACCGCCTCCCGCCCGCTGCGGGCCGCGGCGGAGGAAAAGGCACTTGAGCTCTACGCGCACCAGCAAGAGACAATCGCCCGTTACAAGGACTTTATCGCCCGCCATCACGCCGGGCAGAAACACCGCCAGGCCAAAGATCGGGAGAAAAAGCTCGCCCACCTGGAACAGGAGTTGATCGAGCGTCCCCAGGCGGCAAAGGGGATCGTGCTTCGCATTCCCCTCGGAACCCCAAGCGGGAAGCAGGTGCTACGCATCGAGAACCTCACCGTCGGTTACGACCGTTCGCTGTTCACCGTGCCCGCGGCGACGGTGTACCGTGGCGATCGCGTGGGAGTGATTGGGGAGAACGGATCGGGAAAGACGACCCTGCTCAAAACAATCATCGGGGAACGTCCGCCATTGGCGGGGACAATCACCCGTGGACACGGGGTACGAATCGCCTACTTCTCGCAAACGCAGGAGGGGCTACACGGCGACAGTACCGTACTCGACGCGCTTTTGTCCCGGTTCGATCTCACAATTGGGGAGGCACGTGGGGTGCTGGGGCGGTTTCGGTTCGTCGGAGACGACGTGGGAAAGCGCCTGTCTGCCCTGTCCGGCGGGGAACGCAGCCGTCTCGCTCTCGCCATCCTGTCGCTCACCGCGGGGAACCTGCTCATCTTCGACGAACCGACGAATCATCTCGACCTCCGCAGTCAAGAGATCCTCCAGCGAGCGTTGCTCGACTATCCCGGCACGATCATCCTTGTATCACACGACCGTGCTCTGCTGGAAGCGACGGCGACCACAATCTGGGCAATCGAGGGCGCAACCCTGCACGTATACCCGATGTCGTTCGCTGCCTACTGGACTCGCCACCGTACGCCCCGCCCGACAGCGGAACCGGTGAAAAAGCAGGCACCACCGCGACCGCGACCCCCCAACCGTGACCGCTATGCCGCACGGCGACGGGCGGAACAAATCGCGGCTGCTGAAACGGAGATCGATCGGCTGGAAACCAGGCTACGTGAGCTGGAGGCGGAAATCGAAGCCGCAAGCAATGCCGGGGACACGGAACGGATTGCCGCGCTCGGTGCTGATCACCGTTCTCTATCTCAGGAATTGCAGGCGCGCATGGAGGAATGGGAACGAATGATCGACGCGGGGACCGGCGATTAGCCGTGCGCCGCTGTCTGCCGGCCGCGGATCTTCGCCCACGTGTCGCGCAGGGTGGCAGTACGATTGAACACAACGTGGCCGCGGGTTGAAGCCGGGTCGACACAGAAATAACCGAGCCGCTCAAACTGGAACCGATCACCCGGCTGTACGTCCGCGAGGCTCGGCTCGAGCTTGCATTCCGTCAGTATCTTGACTGAATCTGGATTCAGGTTATCAAGCCAGTCGTGACCCACCTCGACCTGAAGCGGGTTTTTCACCTTGAACAGCCGATCGTACAGCCGTACCTCGGCGGAGATCGCATGGGCGACGGAAACCCAGTGCAGGGTAGCCTTTACCTTCCTCCCATCCGGCGCATCCCCGCCGCGCGTGGCGGGGTCATAAGTCGCGTGGATCTCGACGATCTCGCCGGTTTCATCCTTCACGACATCAGTGCATTTGATGAAGTACGCATAGCGCAACCGCACCTCGCGCCCCGGGGCAAGGCGGTAAAACTTGGGAACCGGGGTCTCCATGAAATCGTCACGCTCGATGTACAGCACCTTGGAGAATGGGACTTTGCGTGTCCCCGCCGCCTCGTCTTCGGGGTTGTTGATCGCATCGAGCTCCTCGGTTTGACCGTCCGGGTAGTTGTCGATCACCACCCGCAGCGGGTGCAGCACCGCCATCCGCCGAAGGGCCCGTTTATTTAAGTCCTGCCGCAGACAGTATTCGAGGAGCTCATATTCCACTATTCCCTCGGCCTTGGTGACTCCAACGCGTGCACACAGGTCGCGAATCGCCTCCGGGGTGTAACCGCGACGGCGCAGCCCGGCGATCGTCGGCATGCGCGGGTCGTCCCACCCGGCAACATGACCTTTCTCCACGAGCTGGAGGAGTTTTCGTTTGGACAAGACGGTATAAGTCAGGTTCAGCCGCGAGAACTCGATCTGGCGGGGGCGGTGCGGCACGGGGAGGTTGTCAAGAAACCAATCGTACAGCGGGCGATGAACCTCAAATTCCAATGTGCACAGAGAATGGGTGATCCCTTCGATCGCGTCCGACTGACCGTGTGCCCAGTCGTAGGTCGGGTAGATGCACCACTTATCTCCGGTGCGGGGATGGGACGCGTGCATAATGCGATACATCACCGGATCGCGCATATTCAAGTTGGGATGGCGCATATCAATCTTGGCGCGCAGGGTCTTCGCCCCGTCGGGAAACTCGCAAGCACGCATTCTCCGGAACAGATCGAGGTTTTCTTCCACCGATCGATTCCGGTACGGGCTGTCTTTCCCCGGCGGAGTGATAATCTTGTCCCCGTCGTGGATTGCCCTGCCACGGTACTCACTGATCTCCTCCGCTGATAGGTCGTCGACGTACGCTTTGCCCTGGTTGATCAGGTATTCGGCCCACTCGTACAGCTGCGCGAAATAGTCGGACGCGTAGTATTCGCGATCCTCCCAATCGTAGCCGAGCCAGCGGATGTCCCCCTTGATCGCGTTGATGTACTCGACTTCTTCCTTCTCGGGGTTGGTGTCGTCAAACCGCAGATTGCACCGGCCACCGAACTCCGCCGCAACTCCAAAGTTGAGCGAGATCGATTTGGCATGACCGATGTGGAGGTAGGCGTTGGGCTCGGGCGGAAACCGGGTATGAACACGACCGCCGTTCTTTCCGGCGGCGACGTCAGCGGCAACGATCTGGCGGATGAAATCACGGGGCGTAGTTTTCTGTTCTTCGCTCATCAATCCTTGCCTTTCGTTCGTCGCGGACCGGTGTCATCAGGAGGGAAATCTGGTTGGGAGAGGAGGATTCGAACCCCCACTAACAGGGCCAGAGCCTGTCGTCCTGCCATTAAACGATCTCCCAATAACCCACTCGATGGTAAACAAACCCCGCGGAGCTGTCAAGGATTACCGGGCGAGGTTCTCCGCTGCCTTGACGGTATTCTCCATGATCATCATCGTCGTCATCGGCCCAACCCCACCAGGCACCGGGGTGATCAAGGCCGCCTTGTCCTGCACCGCATCGAAGTCGACATCACCTACGATCCCATCCCCGGTTACGTTGATGCCAACGTCGATCACCACCGCCCCGTCCTGCACCATATCGGCCGTGATCAGACGGGGCACGCCGGCACAGGCGATGACGATGTCTCCGCGGGGCACAATCTCGCGCAGATCCCGGCCGCGGTACTCACACACGGTGACGTCACCGTACCCCCACCGCAGGACGAGCGCGGACAGGGTAATGCCGGTCGTTCCACCGCCGACAATTACCGTCTCCTTGCCCGTGGGATTGACGCCAGCGGCGATGAGAAGCTCAATTATTCCGGACGCAGTCGCGGGGAGGAGGACGTCGGGCTGGGCGCAAAGCTCGGCGTAGCTCGCTGCCCGTGCCCCGCCGGCAAGAAGGTGTCCCAAATCGGCCGGATTGAGCCCGTCGATATCCTTCGCGGGAGCAATCGCGGCGGCAACGACGTCAAGCTGGACCCCGGGCGGCAACGGCAGCTCGAC
>WFSM01000020.1 GCA_015485945.1 Candidatus Bipolaricaulota bacterium
CGGTATCGGTGGAAACCGTGTACTCCTTACGCTCTTCCTCGGTCAGAACCTCGTTCACCACGCCGTCCTCGATCACGAGCGCACCGTTCTCAACCAACCGATCCGCCCCGTCCCAAATCAGCACATTATCGATCAGAAATCGCATCCTTCCCCCTTTCGCTATCAACTATAGCGCAACAAAAGAGGTAAGACAACCTGACAGAATTCGGAAGGCTCATTTAACTCTGCCTAACGATTGCCCTACCCAATATATGAGACATTTTTCCCCTTGACAAAGAAAGAGATCCGTGATATGTTGGGGTAACGATTTCGGAAAACGTTACACTAATAATGGAAGAAAAAGGGAAAGTAACAATCCGAGAAGTCGCAAAGCGGGCCGGAGTGTCGATAACGACCGTATCTCGTGTTCTCAATGGCCATGACATTGAACATATGCGCCCGGAAACCAAGGCCCGCGTGCTGGCGGCGATTGCAGAACTCGATTACGTGCCCGTCAGAGTGGCGCAACGGCTTCGGAGACAAAAGACACAAGTGATCGCGGTCTTGCTCCCCGACATATCTAACCCTTTCTTTTCTCTGTTAGCCCGTGGCGTGGGATCGGTAGCTTTTGAGGCTGGCTACTCCACTTTAATTTGTGACAGCAATCATTCTGTAGAGAAGGAATCCCGTTATCTGGACATCCTCCTTGCAGAACAAGTGGAAGGGGTTGTGTTCATTCCTGTTGGGCAACCCATGATGGATAAAGTGGATCGTCTGCTCCGCCGCGGCATAAGCATTGTTGTTGCGGATCGCCGAGTTAATGGATTGCCCAGCGTGGAAGCGGATAACAAAGCGGGTAGTTATCAGCTTACCGAATACCTGCTCCACCGGGGATATGGAAGGATCGCTTACATTGCTGGGCCAAGAGAAGTGAGTACTGCGCGTGACCGACTGGTCGGTTTCAGAGCGGCGATGGCAGATGCGAATCTCGAACCGATGGCTGTATTGTATGGTAACTTTACTTATGAGAGCGGATACGAGAATGCGAGAACAATACTGCAGAAGCATGTGGGAGTGGACGCCATCATGGCTGCGAATGACCTCATGGCGATCGGCGCAATACGAGCAGGAGAGGATCTGGGCTTATCAGTGCCGATGGATGTCGGCATGACGGGATTCGATCACATTTCGCTGCTCGAATTTGTGGAGCCACAACTTACCACGGTTCACATTCCTGCCTATCAGATGGGGCAGGAGGCGATGAAGTTGTTTCTCAAACGAGCTGAGAAGGGCGCTTCAGTAGAGCAAGAAAATCAGGTACTAGAGACTAAGTTAATATATGGTAAGTCATGCTAGAATATTTTATTCTAGAGAAAGGAGGTGGTCGTCACTAACCATAAAAGGGGCAGGATAGAAGGTGGGAGTAAAGTCTCCAAAGGTAGGTACAAAAGGAGGAATTGCAAATGTATTTATGGAGAAAGTTAGTTATTGTGGTAACCATCAGTACCCTAGTGCTCGGTGGGTTTGCAGTGCTGGGGATGTCACAGGAGAAACCTTATAAAGGAATTGTGCTTCACATGGCGTGCATGGCCGATCAGTACGCCAACTATTTGAAGGTGTTGGGCCAGAAGTTCGAACAGGTTACTGGCGCCAAGGTGAATGTCGATATACTCGGTTACACTGAGCTTTACCAGAAAATTACCCAGGATTATGCCACCCATACCAAACAATACGATCTGGCGACTACCGATATTGTCTGGACTGGACAGTTCGCTAAAAAGGGGTGGACGGTCGATCTGAAGCCCCTCATCCTGCGAGACTATGAGCAGATCGGTGTTCCGGACATCCTGCCTGTGATGTGGTCTGAAGGAAGCTGGAATGGCAAGCAAATCGCCTTCCCGCTAGCTGGGTACGCGAACAGTCTCATCTACCGCAAGGACCTATTCAACAATCTGCAGGAAAAGGCAGCGTTCAAAGCGAAGTACGGATATGAACTGCGCCCTCCTCGCACGATGAAGGAGCTGGCTGACATAGCCACCTTCTTCACGCGTCCCAAGCAGGGCCTGTACGGTCTAGTAGCTAACGGAGCACGCGGGCCGGCGGTCGCGCAAGACTGGATGGAGTATATGCGCGCATTCGGCGGTCAGATCATCGACTCAAACGGGAAGGTTGTTGTGGACAGCCCACAGTGCCTGGCCGCGCTCAAGTTCTTCGTCGAAATCTTCGATAAGTGGGCCCCACCTGGAGCAATCGGATACTGGTGGGACGACCGTGAGACTGCGTACCGAACCGGCCGAGCGGTCATGGAGTTCTCCTGGAGCATCGCCCGCGCCGGGTACGAGAATCCATCGATTTCCCGCGTTGTAGGCAAGACCGGCATGGCAATGACCCCGAGCGCGCCCTCGGTCGAGCCACAGTTTGGATTCGGCGGATGGGGCATTGCGATTAACGCGGACATCTCACCGAAGCGCCAGGCCGCTGCTTGGGCGTTCATCAAGTGGGTCACCAGCCCTGCGATTCAGAGGGAGTGGATGTTGCACGACGGAGCACCCACTCGACTGTCGACTCTGCTCGATCCGGAGTTAAACGCGAAGATGCCGTGGCTGCACACAATGCTTAAGCTGTTCATTGATGGCAACGGCAACTATCGCCCTCGTGTACCTGAGTACAGCCGCATCCAGGACATCCTCGGGTTGCGAATCAACCAGGCCATCACACACGAACTCACACCGGAGGAGGCGCTGAGCAAGGCGGCGGCGGAGATCAAGGCCATTTACGGACAATAGACCGATGTTGCATGCCAGCGTGGAGGATGTCCGCGCTGGCATGTACTGTATGTATCGACCTTCCGAAAGGCTGGACAGTGATAAGCAGCGTAAGAGATTACTTCAATACCGGTAAGCACTCGTTATATTTGTTTATCATTCCTATTGTTCTTTACCTGATCTTTTTCTTTTTGTATCCGGTCATTTACGAGATCTACATCAGCTTCTTTGACTACAGCTTAGGCAGCCCCAAGACGTTCATCGGGTTGCAGAACTACGTGCTCATGGCCCACGATGTGCAGTTTCTGCATTCGCTCGTTACCACTGTTATCTTCGTTGTAAGCGCGGTGGGGACTGAGCTGTTGTTTGGGTTGGGTATCGCTCTCCTACTTAACTATGAGAGCCGACTCATGAACGTCATCCGCACTGTGATCCTCATCCCCACTGTGTTCACCCCGTTGGTGGCCGGGCTTGTGTGGAAAGCACTGTACAACCCGGATCTGGGAGTGATCTCCTATTACCTGCGCGTCTTGGGGATACCGATCGGGCGTGGTCTCACCGTAGAAAGATCAACCGCGCTGTTTTCCGTGATCTTAGTCGACGTCTGGGAGTGGACTCCTCTAATCGTGATCATCATCCTCGCCGGGCTGAAGAGCCTCCCCCGGGAACCATACGAAGCCGGCGTGATCGACGGCGCATCAGCGAGGCAGCTATTTCGTTATGTGACGCTTCCCCTACTACGCCCGACAATCATCGTCGCGTTACTGATCCGCTCGATGGATGCATTAAAAATCTTCGACATCATCTGGGCGATAACTGGCGGTGGTCCCGGCACATCGACCACCGTAGCCAATCTGCGCATATTTCAGGTCGGGGTGCAGCAGCTGCGCATCGGCTACGCGTCGGCGCTATCGAACGTCCTACTGGTGATGAGTGTTCTCGTCGGGGTGTTCTTCATCCACATTCTTTACTCGAAAAAATACGGAGGGGTACGATGATCACTACGACCAGCAGCCGCTTAAGAGGTGCGTTGCTACACGGCGCGCGTGGTTTGATGCTCACGGGGATCATCGTGTTTGTGCTGTTCCCGATCTTTTGGATGGTCACCACCGCGTTCAAACAGCGGATTGACATGTTCATACTCCCGCCCCAGTGGATCTTCAAGCCAACCATCGCCAATTTTAAATTCATATTGAGCACTATGTCGGTAGGCAGATGGGTGCTGAACAGCGGTCTGATCTCACTGGGGACGATGGCCCTGTCCCTGTTGCTCGGAGTACCAGCAGGATACGCGTTCTCCCGCATTCACTTCCGCGGTAAGCGGATCCTGCTCACGTTTATCCTCCTCACCCGCGCGCTTCCGCCGGTAGTGATCGTGCTCCCGTTTCGGGTGATCATGCAGTGGCTGGGGCTGTTCGGCACCCGAACCGCGGTGATCTTGATCGACACGGTATACGACGCCGCGTTCACCGCCTGGCTAATGTCGGGGATGTTTGAGAGCATCCCAGTGGATATCGAAGATGCCGCGCTCGTCGATGGCTGCTCCCCAATCCAGGCGTTCTGGCGGATAATTCTGCCGTTGAGCAAACCGGGGCTAGTCACCGCCTCGTTGTTCACCTTCATCCTGTCGTGGAATGACTTCCTGTTCGCATTGACCCTGACATCGCCCGAGACGGCCACCTTGCCAATCGGGATGCTCAGCACCTACGGGATCCTAAACCAGGGCTGGACGTACATGATGGCGCTCGGATGCCTGGCGATCGTCCCAGTGGTGTTCATCTCACTACTTCTCCAGCGGTACTACGTGAGTGGGCTGACGTTCGGAGGGATCAAATGATTCCTAAACGTACAGGGACTGCATTGACAAGAAAGGATTGACCGTGGTTAAGGTTTATAAAAACGCTACCGTCCTTGTTGGCCCCGAGCTCCGCGCGGTGGAAAACGCAGCGTTGATCCTAGACAAGGAATACATCGCCGAGATCAAACCTGATTACCGTGGAACCGGCATTGACCTGAACAGGGCGATTGTTATCCCGGGGTTCGTCGATGCCCACACCCATATCGCCGACTGTGGCGCCAAGGACTTGGCGGTCGGACTGCCCACAGTGGAAGCCGTCTCCCCGCCCGATAGCGTCAAGTATAGCTATCTGCGCGATCTGAGCCCGGCTGAGCTTGTTCGCGTGATGCACCACGGCGCACGCGAGATGCTCGCAGCCGGAATTGCCATGTTCGCCGATTTTCGCGAAGGAGGAGCAGTGGGTACGATGCTTCTGCAGGAGGCGGTAAGCGAACTTCCGATTAAGGCCGTTGTATTTTCCGAACCGACTACCTCGCCACAGGAGTGGTCCCACTATCTGTCAGAGACGGGGAAAATAAGTAAGACCGCCGATGGAATAGGAATCGGCGACATCACTCAACTCACCGACGATCAGCTCACTGCCCTAAAATGCACATTAGATGCCCGAGGTTCAAAATTAGCCGTCCATATTGCAGAGACGAAAAAGGCGCAACAAGCCTCGTGTAAACAGTGGGATAGGTCGGAAGTGAAGCGGATCCTAGAAGTTTCTCCGGACTTGCTCGTACATATGACCAATGCCAGCTCGGACGATATAGACGCAACCGCGGCAACGGGGGTGCCTGTAGTATGCTGCCCGCGCACCAACTGCATCCTGGGAGACGGCATCCCCCCGTTATATGATCTCTGGAGAGTCGGTATTCCCCTGAGCTTGGGAACCGACAACTTTATGTTCACCAGCCCGAACATGTTTCGGGAGATGGATTTCTTCTCCCGGATCGTACGGGGACAGGGCAATATGCCGGATGCAATCGATGCACGGGCTGTCCTGGCGATAGCGACCATTGGTGGGGCGCGAGCCCTGGGGCTCGCCGATGAATACGGCTCGCTGGAGACGGGAAAAGTCGCGAGCTTCATTATTCTTGACCCAAGTTCACCGAACCTATGGCCGGTACACAACATTTACTCCGCAATCGTACACCGGGCCGGAGTGGCGGACATTCGGCTCGTAGTGGCCCGCGGGCAGGAACTACACCAAGGAGGGAACGAACGATGACCACACTGAAAACAAACCTACTGGGCTTTAAGCTGCACAGTCCTCTTGTTGCGGCCTCAGGACCAATGACTCGCAATTTCACGACGATAAAGCAGTTAGCCAACGCCGGAATAGGAGCGGCGATTACGAAAACTATATTACTCACTCCATCTACGAATCCACAACCGTGTCTGTACAGGGGTAAAGGGTATTTCCTCAATACCGAGCGGTGTTCTACGATCCCTCTACAACGGTGGTTGGAGGAGGAATTGCCGCGGTTACGGGAGTTGAGCATTCCGATCATTGCAAGTATCGGGATGACGCCAGACGAGGTAGCGGAACTGGCACCGTCGGTCGTCGAGGCCGGCGCGCAGATGCTCGAACTTTCGATTTTCACCGGATACGATGATCCGCAACCGATGGTGGAAGCGGTCCGCAGGGTGAAATCGGCGGTCGATGTACCGGTACTTGTCAAGCTCAGCGCCAACTTGCACGACATAGTGGAATTCGGACATGCAGTCCAAAAAGCCGGGGCCGACGCCGTCTCGGCCATCGACGCTCTGAAGGCCGGAGTGCGCGTCGATGTGACCACGGGGCATCCGGTACTGTTGCAACAGGGATTCGGTCGTATCTCCGGAGAGTCGATCAAGCCGTTGGCGCTGTACAACGTCGCACAACTGGCCCATTACGTGGGGATTCCCATCATCGGGACCGGCGGTGTTACCTCGGGCGCCGACGCCGTTGAGATGCTCAGCTGCGGTGCAGCGGCTGTGGGGGTCTGCACCGCCCTGATCCTCGACGGCCCGGATAAAGCCACACGGATGAACGAACAGATCCTCGATTTTATGAACGAACACGGGATCTCCTCCCTTGATGAGATACGGGGACGGACGCTTTCCCAGATCGACTTTCCCGAGGCGACAGAAGAACGGCAGGAATACGAGAAACGCCAAGTGCAGCTGACGGACCAGGCGGCATTCATCGATCAAGAGACCTGCATAAAGTGCGGGGTATGCCGGCGGGTCTGCCTGTACGGAGCGGTGAATGAGTTCGACGGTGCATTCGTCATCGACCCGGCACGCTGCAAGGCATGCGGATTGTGCGTCTCGATGTGCCCCGTAAATGCGATTGCCTACCGGGAGAAGAAAGAGGCTGAACGATGAAGATCCTCTTGACTGGGGGGGCCATCTGTCCGTTCGACCACTCGCGCCGGTGTATCCAGAGCGGTTACTTGGGAATTAAGGACGGGCGTATAGCCTTCGTCTCCAAACAGCCCCCGGATAGCTTTAAACCGGATCGGGTGATAGATTGCCAAGGCGATCTTATACTCCCCGGCTTTATCAATTGCCACACCCACCTGGCGGAGAACCTGTTCAAGGGGCTGATGGAGGAGGTTAACTTCGAAGGGCTCTTCTACACCACCCTGTTCCGCTGGGAGTCTCTCCTTGACCCGGAGATGGTCTACTGGGGGAGCATGGCTGGGGCACTGGATGCGCTGCGCTGTGGAGTCACAACAGTTGCCGACATGTATCACCATGCCACCGCTACCGCCGAGGCGGTGTCTGAGATCGGTCTCCGTGGCTACATCGGTCAAAAGATACTCGGTTTTTCCCTCGAAAAACCACCCTGTCCGACCAAACATGGAATTAATTACAACTTTGACTTTTCCGCTTTTTCCGACCAGTTGGAAGAGGCCGTAAAATTCGCCACTACCCGGCGGGGAGCTGCCGGAGGGCGTATTACGACCTGCATCACGCCCCATGCCACGAATACGCTCAATCGGGAGATGTTTGTCGAGATCGCGAACCGCGCTGAGGCGGATGGCTTGAATATACATCTTCACCTAGCGCAGATGGAAAGTGAACGTGAGGCAATCCAAGCACGAGAAGGGATGGGATGTGTCGAGTTTCTCGAAGACGTGGGGTTGTTGGAGAGGCCGGCCTTGGGTGCACACGCAATTTTCGTAGACGAAAGGGAGATAGAAATTCTGCGCCGCCATCATGTATCGATATCGCACAATCCGGTCCCGAACGCAAGGGATGCCGCTGCGGTCGCGCCGATCAGCAAGATGCGAGAGAGAGGGATAACGGTGGGCCTGGGAACTGATGCATTTGAGATGAATATGCTGCAGACGGCTCGGTTTGCCGCTCTCATCAATCGGGTTCAGACCGGGCAGCCCGATTACCTGCCGGCCTACGATGTATTGGCGATGGCGACGATCAAGGGGGCCAAGGCGTTGGGGCTAGACAATGAGATCGGGTCGCTGGAACCGGGGAAGCGGGCCGACGTGACGGTGTTCGACATGCGCCGGTTAAACACCCAGCCGGCGCGGGCCCCGATCAAGGATCTTCTGTACTACGGCGATGTCAGTAACGTGAGGACCGTCATTGTCGATGGGAAGGTGCTGTTCGATGCGGGTGAGTTCACGACCGTGGATGTCGCCAAAGTGAAGAGGATGTTTCTTCGCTCCTGTTCCATCCTCGAGGATCGTCTCTACCACAACTGATGGGGGGATAATAAGGAGGGGTAATAATTAAGATGAATAATGAGTTAAAACAAATTAAAATAATGGTCAATGACAAGGTATATATCGTGAAGGCCGATCCCGAAAAGAGTCTGCTCGATTTCCTGCGTCGGGACTTAGGTTTGACTGGCGCCAAGAACGGGTGTGACCAGAAAGGTATCTGCGGCGCCTGTACAGTAATAGTAAACGGCCAGGCCCGCAAATCGTGCCTATTGAAGATGAA
>WFSM01000021.1 GCA_015485945.1 Candidatus Bipolaricaulota bacterium
ATTCCAGGCGCAGCCGCCGTCAAGTGGGCTGGGCGCTCTCCTTATCAGTTGGCTGATCCCCATCGTTTTCCTCGTACTGATCTGGTACTGGATCTACCGGAAAATGGGCCAGGCGGGCTCGGGCGTGATGTCGATCGGGAAAAGCCGGGCACACGAGATCGCCGGTGAAATGACCGGCATCACATTTGCCGACGTAGGTGGCGTCGACGAAGTGGAAGTGGAGTTGCGCGAGATCATAACCTTCTTAAAGGAACCGGAGCGGTTTAACCACATGGGGGCAAAGCTTCCCAAAGGGGTGCTTCTCGTCGGACCGCCGGGAACGGGGAAAACCCTGCTCGCCAAGGCGACGGCTGGTGAGGCCGGGGTCCCGTTTTTCTCAATCAGCGGGTCGAATTTTGTGGAGATGTTCGTCGGAGTCGGAGCGGCACGGGTGCGTGACCTATTTGAGCAAGCAAAACGCAAGGCGCCGTGCATTGTGTTCATCGATGAGATTGACGCAATCGGACAGGCGCGGGCCACAGTGGGATCGGTGGGAACAAACGATGAACGCGAACAAACACTGAACCAGCTTCTTGCCGAAATGGATGGGTTTGAACCTAATCAAGGGGTGGTAATCATGGCCGCCACTAACCGCCCTGAAATCCTCGATCCGGCACTTCTCCGCCCCGGACGATTCGACCGCCAGATTCAGGTTGGACTTCCGGCGGAGAATGGCCGCCTTCAGATATTGAAGATCCACACCCGCCACGTGAAGCTGGCCGCCGATGTCGACATCAACCGCCTCGCCCAGATCACCGCTGGGTTCTCCGGTGCCGATCTGGCTAACATTGTGAACGAAGCAGCTTTGCTTGCGGTGCGGCGCAATGCCGACGCTGTCTCCATGAATGACTTCGATCACGCAATCGAGCGCGTTGTCGCCGGCCTGAAAAAGAACATCGCCCTCAAACCGGAAATCAAGCGGCACGTTGCCTATCACGAGGGAGGACACGCGCTGGTTGCGGCGCTGCTCCCCCACACCGATCCGGTGCACAGGGTGAACATCATCCCCACCGCCAAGGGCGCGTTGGGGTACACAATGCAGATGCCATCAGAGGATCAGTACCTGTTGAGCGAGGAAGAGTTAAAGGAACGGCTGGCGGTCCTCCTCGGCGGTCGCGCGGCGGAGATCATTATCTTCGGAGAACCGTCAACCGGAGCAGCAAACGACCTTGAGCGGGCGACGGACATTGCCCGCCGAATGGTGACCGAATTTGGGATGGCACCCACTCTCGGGCCGGTGCGATACATGTCGGAAGCCGGTTACGGCTACCTGCGGCAGCCCGGGGGAGTACGCGCGGACGTCAGCCCGGCAACCGCCACCATGATCGACAAGGAAACACGTCGGCTGGTGGAAGAGGCACAAGATAAAGCGGCCTCCCTGCTGAAGGAACACATCGACGCCCTGCATCAAGTGGCGAAAGTGCTGCAGGAGCGGGAAGTGATCAGCGGAGACGAGATCAACCGGATCGTTGCTCAGCCGAAGCCGACACCGGACGCCGCCGGTTGATTCCAGCGCGCGAACACGTACACTCGCAGTAAGAAAAAGAAAGGATGGATAGTGACTCCAGAAAAATTCTCCGAATATCTGCGTGGTGAAGTCCCGTACTCCCTGACCCACATCTTGGTGCAGGACATGCGCGAGGGGCTGCACATCACCCAATGTTTCCTGGTCAAGCGCAAGACACAGCGGGCAACGCGCACTGGTGATCCGTATCTTGACCTCACCCTCGCCGACCGGTCGGGAACGATCTCCGCACGGGCGTGGGCAGAGGCGACACAGCGCTATTCATCGCAATTCGACGAGGGTGATTTCGTGTTCGTCAAGGGGCGGACTGAGACATATCGTAACAACCTCCAGTTGATCGTGGAATCGATCCGGCGGTTAGAGGCACACGAGCGTGAGGCCGGAAAGATTCCCGGATTCGACCCCAGTCTCCTCGTTCCGACTAGTGACCATGACATCGACGAGATGTGGAATGAGCTGCAGGAGCTAATCGCCACGATCGAGCCCGCGCCCCTGCGGCGGCTTACGCATGAGCTGATCGAGGAAAACCAAGAAGCATTCCGAAAATTTCCCGCCGCCATCCAGTATCATCACGCCTATCTGGGCGGATTGCTCGAACATACACTGGAAGTGGCACGGGGGGCGGCGCGGTTCTGCGATGACTTTCCCGACCTCGATCGCGGCCTTGCTGTAGCGGGAGCAATCTTACACGACATCGGGAAGGTGCGTGAATTGGAAAACCCAATCGCGCCACACCACAGCTTTTCCGGCCAATTGATCGGCCACCTTCTCCTCGGACGGGACATGGTGCGGGAGAAGGCACGCGCCATTACCTGGGCCGACCCCCGTCTTCCCGAGCTTCTCGAACACGTGATAATTTCCCACCACGGCACGCTCGAATTCGGGGCGGCAATCGTCCCTAAGACGCCGGAAGCGGTGGTAGTGTATCACTTCGACAACCTATCCGCCAAACTGAACATGATTCGCATGCACATTGCAACCGATAATGAACAGGGGGATTTCACGGACTGGCATAAGCTGCTGGAGCGCAAATTCTTTAAGGGGAAACTCGCGTCGGAGTGAACCCGCGTGTGTGTTGAAATCCGGGAACGCCCATGTTAAGTGCGTTTTCAGCGATATTGAATGCGTAGTCGCGTACCCGCAGCAAGCTGTCGAAGATCGTCGCCAACGGCTGAATCTGCAGGGTCTCTTTGGATAAGCGCGCGCGTTCTTCCAGCTCCGGCGTATGCTCCCGCTCGCCGAGAACGCGGTTGGCTTTGGTGAGATCGGCCTCCATGAACGCTTCCACGCTCCCCTCAATCACCCGTTGCGCCGCGCCGTACAACGCTTCGATCTCTGCCGCCGTCGCGGCTCCGGGCGCCACGGTCAGGTCCAACGCAGCCCGTGACACCTTGGCGGCGTGGTCGCCGATTCGCTCTAACGTCTTCGCCACCGCATGGTACTCATGGAACAGGATGCGGCTCATGCCCACATCCCGTTCCAGCAGCAAATCACGCAGGAGCAGGCCGAGCTCGCGGGACATCACAAGCGTGAGGCGGTCAGCTTCGGTATCCCGCTCGATCACGTCACGGGCAAGTTCATCATCGGCATGCGTAAACGCGTACACCGCATCACGCAGCATCGCCGTAGTGATCGCGTGTATCCGCTTCAGTGTCGCTTCCGCGGTAAAGTCGTGCATGCTCACCAAACAGTGAAGCACGATCCGGTTCTGCTCTTCTTCCATTATCTCCAGGCCAACGAGGGATTGCGCTGTCTGGCGTACCGCCCGTCGTTGCGTTGAGCTGATACGGGCGCCGTCCACCTCGATTACGTCAAACCCCGTGATGTAGCAGGAGATGATTGCCCGCTCGATCCACGTTTCATCACGGCTGTGCAATGACAGCGTCACCCGATTCTCCCGCCCGACGCCAGCAGGGATAATGAGCAGGCTGCCGGTGGTGTTTTCCACCAACGACAACCGCGATCCCCGTTTCACATCAAGCCGGTTCGCCCAATTCTTGGGTAAGGTAACGAAATATGTTCCCCCGCCAGTAACCTGTACTTTACGCTCTTCCATCGTGGTTATGATTATAGATGAAACCAGAACTTCATATCAACCGGCCATAGTATAGCATTGCGTCGCCATCCCCGTTATCTATAATAAGCACATACAATCGGACCTAAAAGGAGAATCGATGCAGCGAACTGACTATTGCGGCCGCCTCACGGCACATGATATCGGCCGGCGCGTGACCGTGGCCGGATGGGTGCGGCGCCGGCGTGATCTGGGTGCGCTGACATTCGTCGATCTGCGCGATGCCAGCGGAGTGATTCAGCTGTTGTTCGCGGGTGATGATCCCGCGCTCGCCGCCGGACACACCCTGAACCGTGAGGACGTAATCGCCGCCACCGGGACAGTCGCCGCCCGCGGTGAGAAGGACGTCAACCCGGACATGGTCACTGGGGAAATTGAAGTCCGTGTCGAACAGGTGGAGATTCTTAACCGCTCCCGCACGCCGCCGTTCCTTGTCGACGGGGATGGCTCGGACACGACCGAGGAGACGCGCCTGCGGTTCCGCTATGTCGATCTGCGCCGCGATCGCATGCAGCGCAACTTGCGGCTGCGCCACCGCGTGTTTAAGGGAATGCGCGATTACTTCTCGGAACACGGGTTTATCGAGATTGAGACCCCGGTTCTCACCAAGTCAACCCCGGAGGGTGCGCGCGACTTTCTCGTTCCCAGCCGGCTCGCTCCGGGACGGTTTTACGCCCTCCCCCAGTCGCCGCAGTTGTTCAAGCAGTTGTTCATGATTGGGGGAATCGATCGCTACTTCCAGCTCGTCAAGTGTTTTCGTGATGAGGACTTGCGCGCCGACCGCCAACCGGAATTCACGCAGCTTGACCTGGAGATCTCATTCCCGCACGGAAAGGATGAGATATTCGCTCTCCTTGAAGGGATGACGGCGCACCTGTTCCATGAAATCATGGGGATTGAACTTTCCCCTCCATTCCCCCGCATTCCGTATCGGGAGGCAATTGCCCGCTACGGATCGGACAAGCCAGATTTGCGGTTCGGGATGGAGATCCACGACCTGTCAGCGATCGTCAAGGAAAGCGGGTTCCGCGTGTTCGACGCTGCGGTAGCACGCGGAGGTAAGGTCATTGGAATCAACGCCCCGGGCTGTGCCAAATATTCGCGGGGAACGATCGACAAACTGCAAGAAATTGCGGTCGCGGCGGGGGCGCATGGGCTTGCGTGGATCAAGGTGGAAGAAGAGCCACGGACTCCGATCTCCAAATACCTGTCCACGGATGTCATGTCCGGCATCATCTCAACCCTTGAAGCCCAGCATGGGGATCTCATTTTGATCCTCGCCGGCACCGAAATTGAGCCGGCATTGGGAGCGGTACGGCTGGAGATCGCACGCCGGGAAAACATGGCACGGTCGGAGTGGAACTTCCTGTGGGTCACGGATTTCCCGCTGTTCGAGCGCGACGAAGACGGCGGCCTGACGTCTGAACATCACCCGTTCACAGCGCCGCGGGTGGAGGACATCCCTCGCCTGGAGTCCGATCCCATTTCCGTCCTGTCCGATGCGTATGATTTGGTGCTGAACGGAACCGAGCTTGGAAGCGGCAGCATCCGTATCCATTCCCGCACTATGCAGGAACGGATATTCAAATTGCTCGGGATCACCCCGGAGGAAGCGGAGTTGCGGTTCGGATTCTTCCTGCAGGCGCTTGAATACGGTGCGCCGCCGCACGGGGGATTTGCGCTTGGCGTGGACAGGCTGGTGATGATGATGGCCGGAGAGCGGTCGTTACGTGATGTAATCGCCTTTCCCAAGACAACAACCGGGGTGTGTCCCCTCACCGAAGCGCCAATGCCGGTGGCGCCGGCGCAGCTGGATGAGCTCGGAATCCGACTCAAGCAAAACGGGTGATCGCTACGTCCACACGACGTTCGGTATTGCTCGGATTAATCGCCCTGTTGATCGTGGTACTCGTCGTCCTGAGCGGCGGGTTGGGGGGCGTGCATTTCCACCCCGGAAAGCCACTCCCGCAGGGGCAGTCAGCCCGGTTTGCTCCGCCGAACACCAAGTCGCTCCCACCGCCAATTACGCTTGTCAACTTATTTCGGATCGCCCTGTTCGCCATCTTGGTTGGCGGCGGAATCCTGAGCGTGATCGCGGCAATCGTGTCGCCGAATTTCCGCCGTACCCTCATCCATCTGCTGATTCCCGCCGCGATTATCCTTATCGTTATTTACCTACTTACCCTGCTTCTTCCCCTCATCCATCCTCCCACCGTGCCGGCGCACCATGCCCCCACGCCGCCCCCCATCGCGACACCGAGACAGCCGGTGCACGTAACAATCCCGACGGAAACCCCATCGCACTGGTGGACGTTACTGATCGCACTGGGAGGTGCAATTTTAGTCGTAGGCGCCGGTATTGCAGCGTGGTGGTGGCTCAAAGTGCGGCGAGAACGGAGCACCGCCCCGGAGTCGATCCTCGAGCAGTTAGGTGAACAGGCAGACATCGCTGTATCCCGACTGCGTGACGGCGATGACCCGCGCACCGTGGTGATGCGTTGCTACCAGCAAATGTGCGATATCATGAACAAATATGGGCATGTATCCAATCCAGAGTACTTTACCCCGCGTGAGTTCGCGCGCCAATTGCACGCACGCGGGATGAGCACCGAATACGCCGATCGGCTGACGGCGATCTTTGAGCAAGTACGGTATGGCCATCGCTACGGGCCGGAGTTTGCCCACGAAGCGGTAACGTGCCTAAACGCGATTAAGACCGCATACGCTCCGGGAGGATGAAACAGGGATGAAACGCACTCATATCGCGATTATCATCGGTGGATCCGTCGCCACGCTCACAATCGTGTTTTTCTTCTTGCTCCAGGGTAAGTTACACGGCGCACTTGTGGTACCGCTTGTCCGTGATTACTACGTCCTGTGGTTTTATGTCACTTCGATGCCGCAATTTGGCATTTGGCTCGCCGTTGTCAGTGTGTTTAGTTTCGCGTTATTCACCGTTTATCGGCGCACGGCGCGTATGCTCCCGCGGTGGCATCCACGCTCCGCGCCCGTTCGTTCTCAGCCCCAAATTGACAACCCGCTGCGACTGCTTACCACCGCCATCCGCCACGCACACCGGTTCTCGGTGTATCGCTACACGGTGGTACACGAACTTGCCGAACTCGCTATCCGGATAATCGCCCGTCGCGACCAGGTGTCATTGCCGGAAGCACGGCGGCGGTTTAAAACGGGCAAGTGGTGTGATAACACGGAAGTACGCGATTTCCTTGGATACGAACGCCTCACGGCCGGAGTGAAATTAGATTCGGACTTCGATCGCAGGTTGAACACCGCGATCGATTACCTCGAACACCTGGAACAGGGGGTATAGCATGGAACTTGCAGATGTAGGAGAGCGAACTAAGGCGATTGTCGCCGAGGTAAAAAAAGCGATCGTGGGCAAGGACGACCTGTTAGAACGAGTGATGGTAGGGATCCTTGCTGGTGGGCACCTCCTGTTCGAAGACTATCCCGGACTGGCGAAGACACTGATTGCACGCAGCTTTGCCCGGGTGTTGGGAATGGAGTTCAAGCGCATCCAATTTACCCCCGACCTGTTGCCGAGCGATATCGTCGGATCGCACATCTTCGATCGTGAACAAGGAAAGTTTGTCTTGGTATCAGGACCGATTTTCGCCAACCTGATTCTCGCCGACGAGATCAACCGCGCCACGCCGAAAACGCAATCGGCGTTGCTCGAAGCGATGCAAGAATTCCAGGTGACGATTGAGGGAGAGACACTGCCGCTGCCGACGCCGTTCATCGTAATCGCCACCCAGAACCCGATTGAATACGAAGGAACATTTCCTCTGCCCGAAGCACAACTCGATCGGTTCATGATGCGCCTCACCGTCGGTTACCCTGACGATGAGAGCGAGGTGGAGATTCTGCGCCGGCGCCTCACCCGCAAGGTCGACAACGTTACTCTGTCCCCAATAACCGACGCGTCCGAGCTCATCGCGATGCGGCGCGCGGTTGAGGAAGTGCTCGTTGATCCCGACATCGAGAACTACATCGTGTCTCTGGTGGCAAAAACACGTACCGACACGAATGTATACGTGGGAGCCAGCCCGCGGGGATCGCTCGCGTTACTCAAACTGGCACGAGCTAACGCCGCGGTACATGGACGCGATTATGTAATCCCCGATGACGTAAAGGAATTCGCCGTCCCAGCGCTTGTCCACCGCCTCATCCTCAGCCCGGAACTCTGGACGAAACGGGTTAATCCCAACGATGTCGTGGAAAATATCGTCCAACTCGTCCCGGTACCCAAGGTTCAATAGATGGGTTACACGTATCGCATCATCTTCGCATTCGGAGTCGCCGGCTTGCTCATCGCCGCCGGGATATTCCTCCACGACGGCCGTGCCATCACACTCGCCATTCCGTTTCTCGTGTACGTCGCCGTGCTCGTCACCCAACCGGAGCCCACCGCGGACTTCACCGGCCTGACCGTCACCCGACAGCTGGATGTACCGCGTATCCCTGTAACCGCCGCGACTACCGTCACCCTCATCGTGCGTAACAGCGGTCGGCCGATCGCATGGCTGGGAATCATCGACTCCATCCCGGCGGACGTGCACGCTGATCCCGATGCGGTTACAACCTGGCTGGGGCCGCTTCCCACCGGGGAGACAGCGGAGATCAGCTATACCGTGCACGCCGCCCGCGGGAGACACGAATTCAGCAACGCCCAGCTAGAAATATGGTCCCGGGCCGGAACCGGTCCCATCGTGGAAACCGCTGCCGCGTCCGCCCACCTTCTCGTCGTTCCTGAGTGGCAGCGGCTAAAAAAGATCGAGATTCGCCCCCGCCGCACCCGCGTGTACTCCGGGGTCATCCGCGCGGACATGGGCGGGACCGGGATTGACTTTTTTGGGAGTCGTGCCTACGTGCGCGGCGATAATATCCGGCGCATCAACTGGCGCGCGTACGCGCGCACCGGAAAGCTCATCATCACCGAATATGAACAAGAGCGGATCGCCGATGTCAACGTAATTCTCGACGCCCGCGCCGCCGCCAACAGCGAACCGGAGTTGTTCGAACGTGGGGTCAGCGCCGCGGCAAGCGTCGCCGATCTGTTCTTATCTCAAGGGAATCGCGTGGGATTGTTGATTTACGGCGACGTGCTCAATTGGACGTATCCCAGTTTCGGCACCGGTCAACGCGAGAGGATTCTGGACGCGCTTGCCGCGGCCACGCTCGGCGACAAACCGGTGTTCGCGGATTTGCGCTACATCCCCGCTCGCCTGTTCCCCGCACAATCTCAACTGGTGGTAATCAGTCCGCTTGCCGGGGAGAAGGACATCGAGGTGTTTGGAATATTACGGGCCCGCGGTTATCATATTATCCTAATTTCCCCGGATCCGATCAGCCATTGGCGTACCGAACTGGGCGGCCCTGATACGCCGTCCGTTGCCGCCGCGGTTCGCATCATGCGGCTCAAGCGCCGCATCCTCACTTCAGCCCTCGCCCGAATCGGGGTGGCGGTGGTCGACTGGAATACCGACGACAGCCTTCTCACGACGGTAAATTGGGCGTTGGCACGGCGCAGCGGGAGAGTACGATGAACTGGGTGGCAACGGGCGCGTTTTCGGGTGGATTGGGGATAATCGCCGTACTGGGATTTGTGCACGGTCACCCAATTATGGGTGGGACCGCCGTGCTTCTCGGCGTCGTGTGGAACATCGTTGTGTGGACAAATCACGGACGCGAACGCACACTGTCCGGCCTGATCGTTGTGAGCGCCGTTGTTTCCTACTTCGCTCTGTACATGGAAGTAGGAGTGTACTTCGTGCTCGGCGCGGTTACATTAATCGTAATCGGATGGGAAGCGGGGTTGAGCGCACGCGAGATCGCACCGTTTTCCAAACCAGCGCAACGCGCATTCATGCGCAGTCGCATTCCCATGCTGACGGCAATCGCTGTGATCGGGTTCGGAGTCGGGGCTGTGATTTCCGCCGTTCGGTTACACCTTAACTTCGGCATAGCGCTGTTATTATCAGCATTGGCACTCGTGCTTCTGGTTGCGTTTCTTATCGCGGTCAGACCTGGCCGTAATAACCAATAAAAAAACGGGCGGCACAGCGACCGCCCGTGGACAGATTTTGCTTATTATCAATAGGGCAAGGTGAGATCACCGCAGATTTCGGTCAGCAATCGTTTGCCGTTCTCATATCCGCTGATCGTTCCGAAAAACGCGGGTATACCCGATCCCTGCGCCGGATAGAGCTGATACGAGAACGTTGCCGTATCCCCAGAAGCAAGCTGGTTGAGCCACAGAACCTGGAGCTTGTTCCCCGCTCGCTTGACGGGCACGCCGCCGCTGTTGTTCACACTGACCTGCCATCCAACCGGAATCGTTTCCTCAATCCCAACACCGGATAAATTGCCGTTGGAGATTATTGTAATAGTTACGACGACACTGCCGTCGGACTGCGGCTCTACGTGGCGCACCGCGATCAGCGGCGCTTTCCCCACCAGCAGCCCCTTCCTTCGCATTGTCGTGCGTCCCGCTGGACCGACCGCCTTCAGCGTTACCTCTACGTAACCGGGTGCGGCGAACACATGGTCGACGGATGGATCAGTCGTGGTGATATCGGGCTTGTTACCGCCACTGAAGTACCACTCATAGTGGATTCCATTTGCGGTTGCCTGTGCCCCGGGAGCGAGGAGAAACGTGACCTTTGCTCCCACTGCTGGGTTGTAACTAGTGGGATCGAAGTTGATCACTCCCTGTCCAACAGCGATCACTCCCATAGCCAGCAGGAGCATCCCGCTGACCGCGATCAATAATCGTGCATTCATAATCCCTCCAATCAGCCGCGTTCCTCTACGGAAGCGGGTCATGTACCGAAATACCCTTCAGCCAGTAAGCAATCAGATCACGCATCGTAGCGAGATCGATTGTGGCACTGTTCGTATATGGAACCGGCTTGTTGGACAACCACAGTGACACCGCGTACTGGATTTGGTCAAACGATATCTGCGACGGGAGACACAGGTCGATCTTGTTGTTCTTGGTGTCCCATCGTGAGATGACGACCGCAATCGGCAGGTACTCCTCCAGCGTGACCTTATCCTCGCCGAGGACCATCTGCGTCAGTCGCGGTGATGAACTGGCCACGGAGCCGTTGATCGCGACCTGGAGTTGCCCCGATGCCCCGAATGTTGGTGTGGTAGGAGCGGTCAGCGTATACGTGATTACCCGTTTGTCGCCGCTTTTGAGAGTTTCCATAAACAACCAATCGCACTCCAACGCCTTGTTGTCGGCGGTTGGATACCACGTACGCAGGGTAGCGGAGCTGTTGTCAACCGCGGTGAACGACCAACTCTGGGGAAAGTGCTCGGTCAAGCTCAGCCCGTCCACCGCAGTGTTGGCAGTGATCGTCACCGTCACTTTGACATTGCCGCCGGCGATCGTCTTGTCGTCAGGGAGGCAGGTGTCGATCGTGCGGGTGACTGTCACACTCGGGAGAATGGTAAGTGTCTTGGTGCAAGTTCCGGTACCGCCGTCGTTGTCGGTAACTACCAGCGTCACCTTAACCGCGCCCGCGACAGGGAACGTGTAGGTAACCTGCGGCGTGGATGTGGTCTTATCAATCACGCCATCGCCGTTGAAGTCCCAACCGTACGAGACGATGGTTCCGTCGATGTCGTTGGATCCGCTGGCGTCAAGCGTAGTGGCCACACCGGCACACGGCTCGTTAGGCTCGACCGTGAACATCGCGGTCGGTGGTGTGTTTGCGACGGTGATCGACTGGTATACCGGTTGGGAATGAGCTCCCTGATTATCGGTAACCACCAACGTCACGGTGTATTTGCCGGCTTGGGCGTAGCGGTGCTGTGGATTCTGATCGGTGCTCGTAGTTCCATCACCAAAATCCCACGACCACGCGACTACGCTGCCGTCTGCATCACTTGACTCATCCGTGAATTGAATTGTGTCCTTGGTGAGCGGCGCAGCGGGAGAGAATTTAAACTTAGCGACCGGAGGTATATTCGGCGTCTTCACCGTGATCGTGGCCGGGGCGATCGCGATCGTGCCTGCAACGCCACGGAAATTGACAAACGACACAGTTGATCCCACATCGGTGGCAATCTGCCCGCCCGCATTGGCGCGCACATTGACAGTGGCGCTCCAGTGCGCTCCGATTCCCAACCCCCCGAGTTCCCAACTGAGAACCGTGGTCCCGTTCTCCTGAGAAACGACGTTCGTGGGAGCCGGGTCCGCGCTCACGTAAACCAACCCCACGGGAAGGATTTTGGTGACGGTGATATCCGTCGCTGCCTGCTGCACAGTAAGTTGAGAGATAACGGCAGCCGCCGTCGTGCTTGTCGGCTGGGGAAAGAACAACCCACCGGTCTCAGCAGCAAACTGCTGCAAAAGATCGCGGTCAATCAGGAACCCGATCCCAACTGAAATGATTTTAATCCCTAATTCCGCAGCTACTTTCCCCTCTGTCTTGGCATCGCTCCCAACATTGCTTTGCCCATCGGTGAGCAGAATATCAGCGCACACTGCGTCCGGACGTCCATTGGTGGTGAGTTCCTGGCGCGCTATTGCCATTGCATCGCCAAGGGCTGATTTGCCGCTGCGGCCGATATCGGCGATTGCCTGTTTAAGCTGCATAAAGTTATTGGTCAGTCCGACCACAAGCCGCGCCTGATCGGAGAATACGACGAGGCCAGCACGGTCGTCTTTACCCAGTTGATTAAGGATAGCAAATGCCGCCTGCTTGGCCTGCCCGAGGTCCGAGGTAGCCGATGTATCGATCACGAGCATGCAATCGATCGGGAACCCGCCCTGGGGACCACTCCCAGTCAGGGTGACAGTAACCGCCGCCGTATCCGGGCTGCCGGTGCCCGCCGCGTAGATCGTGGTCGGGGTCACGGTCTGGTTCACCGCGACGTACGTCGTGGTCCCAAGCGCGGTGACTCCCATTCCCGCAAGAGCAACAATTAAGAATACGGCGAGGGGGATCCCCCCCGCCGCGTTGAACCATCGTTTCATCGTGATCATCTCCTACTCATCCGATTTACTTCCCCCCCTGACACGGGAGCTTACACGCCGCGCATGTACCTGGCATCGCTCCCGGAAGGGGATCACAGATATCCGTGTTGGTGAGCCAATAAGCGATGATCGTCTTCAACATCTCGTAGGTGACCGTCTGGCCGCCCGTGCGCGGCACAACCTCATCCTCAAGCCAGAACGCGATTGCCCGTTGCACCTGTTGGAACGAGATTTTGTTCGACAGGGTGATGTCGATCGTGTCGTTGTTCACATCCCACCGTGAGATTACCACGAGCACCGGCAGGGAATCGGTGACATCGACCGTAGAATCGCCAGTGACCGTCACCTGCTGACACGGTAGCGCGGAATCGACAACGCCGTACAAGTTGTTGCTGCTGACATAGCACGGGTTGTTCGCCGCCGGTTCGATCGGCTGCGTCTGCGGCACCGTCACCTCGTAGATGATCGTCTTGGTCGTTCCCTTCGGAAGTTTGGTCGGAAGCACCCACTGCACCTTAGACGCTTTGTACGTGAACCCATCGGTCTGGATCGAGGTCACCTTCCAGCCGGTCGGGAGTTGCTCAGCAAGCCCAACTCCGTACAGATCTTGATCAGCACTGATCTCCACCTTGACGGTAAACGTATTGCCCGCCGGATTGCCGTCCGGGCCCAAGTAGTTGAGCAGGACGTTGTTGCACGGTACCGGGGTAGCAATCGTACGCACGGCGGTGATCGTCGCCTGCGGTACCTTGGGTAACGGGTTATCGACCTCAGTGCACGTGTATGAATAGGCAGCGAGTTCTTTCATCGTTTCCAGGTTAATCGTCGCGCCCTGTGTCCACGGCACCGGTTCGTCGTTCTGCCACATCTGAAGCGCACGCGCAAGCTGGTTGGGGTCGATCTTCTGCGATAAACGCAGGTCGATCGTATCCTGAGTGTCGGTCCCGGTCCGCGGCACGAGATGGGCAACCGCTGTCTTGATCGACAACGCGTCGACTACCTCAATGTCGCTGTCCCCAGCCACTGGAATCTGCAGCGATGGAGTCATCGATTGGAACGTTCCTGTAATCTTGAAACATGCCGGAAGCGTGGTGGCCACGAGCTGATCGCTTGGCGGTACCGTCACTTCATAGGTAATCACCTTTGTCTCGCCGGCCTTGATCTGGTCGACAAACACCCACTGCACCGCCGATCGCTTAAACGCGGCGCCAGCGTTTTCAATTGGTTTGATCTTCCAACCGACGGGGAGGTTCTCCTGGAGTCCGACTCCAGCAAGATCGGTCTGCGACTCGATTCGTACAACCACCTTAAACGTGCTCCCCGGCAATGCCGCTACAGTGGAGATCGTCCGTGTTACCTTCACCGCCAACGCGGATATGTCAACCGGTTTAGTGATGCTGGTAGTAGCGCCTTCATTGTCGGTAACGCGCAGGGTGACGTTATAGGTTCCACTCGTCGCGTAAGTGTGTGTAACAACTGGCTTGGTCGTTTTCAGATCGAATACACCGTCACCGTTAAAGTCCCACTCGTAACTTGCGATTGTGCCGTCAGGATCCTTGGAGGCACTGGCATCGAACGTGACCGGCTCGTTAATGTGCGGCTTGGCCGGCGTCGTGGTGAACGCCGCAATCGGCGGCTGATTCGTGCTTCCGGAAATAACGAACGGTTCAGTCGTGTTGAGTGTAATCTTCGTGGGCGCGGTTAGACTGCCCGATAGGAACTTCACCGCTGTGATCCCGGAGGTGAACTGCGGGTTAATCGTCAGGGTAAATTGGTTCCCGAGAGGCCCGAGCGCCATCCCGTCCGCGCCGTTCGCGTACCACGCCCAGTGGACCGATCCCGTCGGCGGGGTGAGTTTCCACGATTCGTTAAAATCGATCGTCGATCCATCATCTTCAACCTCAAACTTGGCACCAGTCGGTACCCCAGACAATGCGAATGTTACGCTGCCTGCCCCTCCAGTGGGAGAGCTGAGGAGGACAAACAGGCTGAGCGCGCCGGTAGCGCTGTTTCGGTACAGAAACAGAATCGCCGTGTTTGGTTCTTCCAACCCCGTGTTGGAGTGATAATTCTTATAGTTGTAAAAATCAACGGCGCTCTTCGTACCGACAAGGGGCACAATTTGTACTTTCTGCGTCCCTTGCGATACTGTGTAGTATCCCGTCCCCTGTGCCGTCACGGTCACCTGTAATACAATGACGATGAGCAACAGCAACAAGGGAAGGCCATACAGTCCGACCTTACGAAACTTCATTGCTACCTCCTTTATCATTAGCTTTCCTTCCAAAATTTCCGTGCTGCAAGCAAAAAACAATCCGCCATTACTTTATCATAAAACCGCGCGTTGGTCTGTAACATCGATCACGATCCCCCTTTCCTCCTCACAGCGCCACCGTGAGTTGATATAGCGCGTCATCAATCGCGTGTTTAGCCGCAGCGAGAGGGCTGGCAGTAATTATCGACAGGAATGGCTGATCAGTGGCTATCACTGATGTCGTGAACGCGATACTACCATCAGGGTTAAACACGGTGGCGAACAATGCCACGGTCGCCTCCTTTTGCAGGCCGATGAGGATCCCAATTGGGCTCAACAGGAGTTTCAGTGAATTATTGGCCAGGGACGTCGCGCCAAGAATGAGCAATGAACGCGCTGGCTGAAATGAAATTTGATCTTCCCAACGTACGATACGAAAGATGACGATATGATCGGCGTTTAACGCATTGGCAAGTCGTCTGACCCCTTCCACCGACAGGTTGTCCCCCATATATGTATTGGTGGTTCGCTGCGCTTGCATAATTTCTCCGGTGGAACAGACATACGTGCCAGTGATCAGAGTGCCATGCTGCTCGGCATACGCTTGCAGTAATTGCAGATCCTGTGCCGGAACTTGCGCCGCTGCTTGTACGAATATTGCAATTCGTTGCCCCATCGCCGGAACGGCAATGAGCAACAACACGACCCCCACTGCTACCCACACACTCATTGTTCGCACTTTTATCAGCATACTCTCTCCACCACCCGTATAAATGTTGCTTTCTGTGGAGGGAGTCTAGCTGAGTGTCCGTGAGCGCGGAAGGAAGGGTGTCGACGCTTCCCTCCGGGTTTGTCTACAGGACCGCGGACAAATGTCCGAGCGACGTACACCCGCGGTTACAGAGAAAGATCAACTGGTTGTTGTGCGATGTGAGGATGGGTGGGACCGGCGTATACCTTGAGTTTGCGGAGCATGCGACGACCGAGCTTTGTCTTGGGGAGCATACGGCGGACCGCCTCGCGCACGGGCAAAGTAGGACGACGTTTAATCAGTTTGCCATACGGAATTTCTTTCAGCCCACCGATGTATCCGGTATGCCGCTGATACATCTTTTGCTCCCACTTATCGCCGCTGAGCGCGACTTTATCAGCATTAATCACAATCACGTAATCGCCGGTATCAACATGCGGAGTGTAAATCGGCTTATGTTTCCCCTGCAGGACCACCGCGATCTCGCTCGCTAGGCGGCCGAGTGGCTTGCCGTCCGCGTTTACCACGTACCAATTGCGATTCCATGTCTTACCGCGCTCTTCATTCTTCGCTACATATGTCCGCTGCATCTCATGCTCCTTGATCAGTTTCCGGGTAGGAGCTGATTATAGCCGCCATTGCATCACCTGTCAAAATAAATCGTTGCCTCTGGTGCCGGGCCAACTGAGACAATTTTCACCGGAACCCCAACCGCGTCTGCAATGAACCCGAGATAATCGCGCGCCGCTTGTGGAAGCGCATGCGGCGATCGCACCGCCCGCAAATCCTCATTCCAACCGGACACCGTTTCGTACACCGGAACACAACCGGCAAGCGCATCCGGGTCGATCGGAAACCGCTTGACCTCTTGTCCGTGCAACCGATAGGCGCGACAGACCTTAATCTCGGAAATGCCGGACAAGACGTCGAGCTTGGTAATCGCGAGTTCGGTGGGAGCGTTCACCGCAACGGCATGACGCAACCCGACAAGATCAAGCCACCCGCACCGCCGCGGCCGCCCGGTCGTCACCCCATACTCTCCGCCGCGCTGTTGGATCGCCGCGCCAACCGGGTCGGAAAGCTCGGTGGGGAATGGACCGGAGCCGACGCGGGTGGTGTACGCCTTCGTAACCCCGATCCTGCGCTCAACACGGGGGTTGGGGATCCCGATCTCCTGCGGTAGGCCGGCAAACGTCGTCCCCGATGACGTTACGTACGGATACGTTCCAAAGTCGATATCAAGGAGCGCTCCCTGCGCCCCCTCAAACACGACTTCTTCTCCCCGAGAAAGAGCCGCCCGTATCTGTGCAGCTGCGTCCCCAATTGATCCGAGGAACGGGGCAGATACCTGCACAAGCTCGTCCGCGATCTTCCTTGGATCAAGCGCTGCGATCTCGGGAGAC